>JAGXLL010000106.1 GCA_018334675.1 Bacteroidales bacterium
ACATCCTTCACCTCATGAATGCTGCTGAACGGCCGGGCGTTGATGATCCTTTTTGAGAGCACCTCCCCTATCCCGGGCAGGCTCTTGAGCTTATAAGAGGAGGCCCTGTTGATGTTGATCTTCCCGGAAGAAGCCTTCTCATCCGCAGGCTCATCATAACCCCCGTTTTCAGCGGTGATATAATCCCTTATCCTGGAGAGGGTGACATCGCCTATGCCTTTGGCCCGGGTAAGCTCATCGACGCTTTGATAGGGCCGGGCATCGATGATCGCCCGGGCTTTGGCCGGACCAATCCCGTATAACTGATCCAGCTTGCTTTTAGAAGCCGCATTGATGTTGATCTTGTTGTCGCTGTCGGTATGATATTGCTTCTTGTTGTAGTTCCTGCTGTAGGAACCCGATGAAGAAAAAGTCCACTCGCCGGTGGAAGCAGAAGCCTCCAGCTCCCTTTCCACCTCATCGGGCAGCTCATGGAAGAAGTCGATGCCGGTGCGCTCCTCCACCTGGTCGATGGACACCGCGTAGTCCTTCAGCGGTTTGGTGCCTTTTTTATTGGGCAGGATGAAGGCAATGGCCTTGCTTTGCGAGGGCCCGTCATAATCCAGGATCACTTTATAATAGTGGGAAGGGACGGTCACGTCGTTGGGACCGATCTCTTCCTTGTAGCTCCCGTTGAGGATCCCGCCGGTGACCACATACACCGAACCGTTATTTTCGGCCCAGTCGCGCACCTGGCTTTCCAGCTTCCTCCATATGCCCCTGTTGAAACCCGCTTCCTGGGGCGTCATATTGGAAAGGTAAAAACTTCTGCTCATGGCCCGCCGGGAATGCGACATATCGCCGGCCGGGGCCAGGTGCCCCCTGTCGTAGCCGGAGCCCTTATAATCCGCCAGGGATGCCGAGCCCGTTTCAACCTGCGGGTCCCTCCGGAAGTTATCGGTCCGCTCATAGCGGCCATCCACCTCGGAGGCCGTCAACTTATAGGCCACCCACTCGGCCTGCTCGTGCTGTTCATCATAGGAAAGGGTGTAGGCTCCATGATCAATGACCTGCCCCGAACCGGAGCCGGGAAGATAGTCGATGTCCTGCGAAAAAATTTGGATGCTCAGCAGGATGGGCACAACAAAACTCAGATACTTCATAAAGCGTATATTTTTGATATTGGTTTCGCTTGTTAAACTTATGATCCGATCACCCTCATCCAAGGAGGGTGCAGTACCACCCAAACCCCATCTGTGGATCCTTTGCCCCTGGATGCTCACTCCTTTGTTTTCTTGTCGTCCCCTTAACAAATATGCAAAAAGCACGGCGCAATCCATAGGATAAATTTTCCTGTACGAAGGACAGGCTTGATTCGTTATGGGATGTGTAAGAAATTCCAGTTTCAATTCATTGACAATCATCTTTAAAAACCTTAACTTGAACAGGAAAAGCTGTGGGTCATGAGACTGGAATTTTTCATTCCCTCTCCTCCCTTAAGGGCTTACATCAAGCGGTATGCTTTTTATCAGTTCCAAAAGGAGGAAGCACCGGGAGGCATCAAGATCCTTCCGATGGGATATGCTTATGTGGTGGTCAACCTGGGCGACCCTTTTTCTATAGAAAGTCCAACGGTCAAAAATGAGACAGTCGACAAGGGGCCGCTGCTGGTAGGGCAGCAGGAGGTCTTTTATCACCTTATTCCTTCGGGCAACCTGACCAGCTTCAGCATCATCTTCAAGCCCGCCGGTATGTACAGGCTGCTTCATGCCCCCATGCATGAATTGCGGGGATATGGATATCCTGCAGGCCTGGTCATTCGCAACCTGCTCACACCGCTTTATGAACAGCTCCGGCATTTATCCCCCAACAGACATTCCATGGTCCGGGCAGCCGACGATTTTCTCCTGACGCAACTTGCCTTAATGGATTCCCGTTACCCATACATTGAGGGAGCGTTGGAATGTATATGCAAACACAAAGGCCTGATAGGAAGAGAAGAACTTTACCGCCTGTGCAATGTCAGCGGCCGTACTTTCCGCCGTCGATTCCTGGAGATCGTCGGCACCTCCTGCAAACATTACATACTGATCACCCGCATGAACCATATCATGGGCGCCCTGAAAAACAACCATCCGCCTTCCGTTGGGTGGGGCAGCATAGCCCATAATACCGGTTATTACGATCAGATGCATTTCATCAAATCGTTCAGGCAGATGCTCGGCGAAACCCCAACCCATTACATCAGCCGGTTCAACAACCCCGAAAACATCCTGGAAAGGTATTTTCTGGCCGCCATCGACTAGCCTTCCCTTCAGTTTGGCCAAAATTTACTATACAAAGTTGCCGGCATGATCTAACTTGAAGCATCGGAAGTCACACCCCATTTATTAAATGCTGCCACCATGAAAACCCATGTAGCCACCTTACTGATCATGGCCCTCCTTTGTGCAGGGCTGACAGCCTATCCTCAGGATCCTGTCAAGAAAAAGGTCAAGAAAAAAACCGAGAAGAAGGCTGACGAGAAAATCGACAAAACCATTGACAAGGGCTTTAAAAAGCTGGAAGGGCTCTTCAAGAAGAAAAACAAAGACGACAAGAAACAGCAGGAAAAAGAACAACAGGTCACCGCGGAAAAACAAGCCAGTCATGTCGGTGGGACAGAAGCCCAGGCCCCCGACCTGAACTGGTCGCGTTACGATTTCGTGCCGGGGGAGCACATCATCTTTGAGGATGGGCATGAAAAGGAAGAAAACGGGGAATTTCCCTCCCGCTGGGATCTTGTAAAAGGGGCTGCAGAAAATGCAGAGTTTGATGGTCAAAAAGTGATTTATTTCCGGTCGGGGGATACCAAAATCATCCCATACTTAAAGAATTCCGCTGAAGACTACCTGCCCGAAAGGTTCACCCTTGAATTTGACACCTGGTTTGAGAAGGATAAATATGCCGGCTATTTCATCTGGCTTTATGACGGTAAAAACCAGAAACGGCTATCGATGGACCCCATTGACATTCACATGAATGCCATCGATGCTCAAAGAAGCTTTGTCATTTATCCGGGAGTGAAGCATGGCAAAAACGGAGAGCAAAGCATATGGCGTCATGTCTCGCTCTCCTTCAACAAGCGTTCCCTCAAAATTTATCTGGATGACGCCCGGCTCATAAACATCCCCAACCTGGGGATAGATCCCACCGGCATTACCATTGGATGCGACCGTTTTGCCCCCGCCGATATAGGAACCCGCTTCATAAAAAATATCCGCCTGGCGGAAGGAGCTGTAAAACTGTACGATCGGATCTTGAGCGACGGCAAGATCGTCTCCAACGGCATCCGCTTCGATGTCAACAAAGCCACTTTGAAACCCGAATCGATGGGGGTGATCAATGAAATATGCCAACTCATGGGCGAACATCCTGAGCTCAGGTTCAGCGTTGAAGGCCATACTGACAGCGACGGGGAAACGGATTTCAACCAGAGGCTTTCCGAACAAAGGGCTGAGACCGTCCGCGGCAAGCTGGTGGAGATGGGTATTGATCCTGCCCGGCTGGCCACCAAAGGCTTTGGCGAAACGATACCGGTTGCTCCCAACGATACCCCGGAAGGCAAAGCCACCAACCGGCGGGTAGAGTTTATAAATATACAGAAAGATGAAGCACATTAAACCCGCTATCCTGGGCATTGCCGGATTGGTAATGTTTTCAGGTTCATATGGTCAGGATATATCCGGGGCCATGAGGCACATTTTAGTGCGCCAGTACGACTCAGCCAAAATCGTCATCAACAATGGTGTTGATGTGAACCAAAGGGAACGCGGCAGCTATCTGATCAACACGGCTTGTTACCGCGGAAACCTGGAGATGGTTCAATTTCTTCTTGATAAAGGTGCCCGTGTGGACGTGGTTGCCGGAGATGGCGCCACCCCATTGGTATGGGCAGGAAAAAGCGATAAAACCGGGGATATTGTGCAGCTGTTGCTGGAGAAAGGAGCAGATGTAAATGCAGAAAATAAGCTGGGAACCTCCGCTTTTGACAATGCTGTGCGCAGCTATTGTGCATCCAAAGAGCCACCTGCTTTAAGGGTGCTGGAAATACTGGCCGCTCATGGAGCTGATGTGGATAATCCTATTCCCGAAGGAGAGGCAGCAGGTTATACCAATCTGGCAACTGCCATCATCTGGGAAAAGCCCGAATTATCCAAATTCCTCATTGATCATGGTGCAGATGTGAACCATGCAGCCGGGGATGGCAATACCCCTCTGATGGTGGCCTGCAGGGAAGGATATATTGACCAGGTCAAATTATTACTTGACGCCGGAGCCGGAAAAGATGGCATGAATAAAGACGGAAAAACAGCTATACAGCTGGCAATAGACAATGAACACCAGGAGGTTGTGGATTACCTGAGCGATCGGTAATTTCAGTCTGCAGATAGAAAGTAAGGAGCAATCAGAAAAATAAAAAATACAGATGAATACAAATAAATTTAGTAAGATGAAAACAGCCATAGTATTGTTTTTTGTACTGTGCACAAGCCATTTGTGTGCACAACAGGTGATTTCCACCGGCGGAGCATCCTTTAGCAATGGAACAGAATCCATAAGCTGGACCCTTGGAGAGGTGGTGACAGAAACCATGGAGGCAAACAATGGAATTGTCACTCATGGCTTCCATCAAACCCGACTTCAAGTGAGTACTTTAGAAAAATCTTCTCCACAAAAAGATTTCATCCGGGCATATCCCAATCCTGCCTACGATTTTATCTTTCTGCATGTCTATTCAAACGATTTTAGAGGAATGCAATACACCCTCTACAATTCAGCCGGCCTGCCTCTTCAGGAAGGAGCCATCCGGGATGAACTTACGAAGATTTCTTTCATCCCTTTGCCACCGGCAATGTATTTCATAAAAATCACCAAAGACGAAAAATTCATTCGCACATTCAAAATCATTAAAACCTACTAAGATGAAAAAATTTTACTTATCTCTTTTTGCTTTGCTTTTGGGCTTAGTCACATTGGCCCAGGTACCTGAAGGCTTCAAATATCAAGCAGTTCTCAGAGATGGCTCCGGGGAGATCCGGGCTAACAGCGATGTAGAAATTGACATCTCCGTGCTGCAAGGCTCAGAAAGCGGTACATCCGTCTATATGGAAACGCATAATGTGACAACAAATAATCATGGCCTTATCAGTCTGAACATAGGCGAGGGGAGCACCGGCGACACCTTCGGCGCCATTGACTGGGCAGATGGCCCCTATTATTTAAAAATCAGCGTAGATGGCTCAGAAATGGGTACCAGTCAGATCCTGAGTGTGCCCTATGCCATGTACGCCGAAAAATCCGGAAATGCGTTCAGCGGCAATTACGAGGACCTTGTCAATGCGCCCGATCTGAGCGATACGGCCAGCTACCTGACGCAGGAACAGGATCCTGCGTTCATGGAATCTGCAGCCGCAGGGATCAGCGCCGGCGACACGGCCCAGTGGAATAAAAACAACAGAAAATGGAGCCTCAAGGCAAATGATACCCTTTATTACGATAAGGGCATGGTGGGCATCGGAACGGATAACCCCACATCCGACCTGACGATTCAGGGCACCGGTCAGCCCTATGAAATCATGGTACGTGACAATTATGCGTTCATGGGGCTGGACGGAACCCAGAATTCCGGAATCAGGCTTTTTACTGATGGTACTCCCAAAACATACCTTTACTATAATAAAAGCAGTGACTATTTCAGAATTTTTAACCCTGTATCAGGTTCCGGACTGGTTCTGAACAATCAAAACAATGTCGGAGTCAACACCACCAACCCTCAGGCTGAGCTCCACGTGAACGGGTCCGCACGGATTGAAGAAACCACCGACAGCCCGGAACCAAAAACTTTATATGGCAATTCAGCCCCGCTGGCCTATGGTATGCTCCAATCCAACAGCATCTTGTCGGGTTATAACATTGCTTCCATCGAAAGAACGTCTACGGGCCATTATACCATTACATTGGATAACGGATGGTCCGGCTATCCGGCAGTGATAGTGACCTGTTATAACTCTTCTCCAAAGGTTGAAGTACCAACCTATCATGCTGCCGAAAACAGCAACCAGGTCTATGTGATGATTTCCGATGCATCGGGAACAGGTATTTCCTCGGCTTTTTCAATAGTGGTCTTTGGGATGCCTCAATAAATTCAACTATGGGATCAGTGGGATCACTGGGAGGCAAACCTCATTGTCGGGCAGATGGGCCTGCCTGACGCATCCATACCGGAGCTGATCCGATATCTGGATGCACTTTTCTTTTGCGTAGCTTCCCCAAAGCATTAATAAATATGGATGCATTGAGCATACAATGAATGTGATCCATATCATGAGCGCCGTGAAAACAATCATCCGCCTTCATTTAGGCCAAAATTTACTATACAATGGTGCCGGTATGATCTAACTTGAATCATCGGATATCAGACCGTGTTTATTAAATGCTGCCACCATGAAAACCCATGCAGCCATTTTGCTGATCATGGAGGGCCATACCGACAGCGACGGGGAAGCAGATTTCAACCAGAGGAACCAGAGGCTTTGGCGAAACGATACCGGTTGCTCCCAACGATACCGCGGAAGGCAAAGCCACCAACCGGCGGGTGGA
>JAGXLL010000032.1 GCA_018334675.1 Bacteroidales bacterium
TGGTGACGGGTTTGAGCGGCAGTGGCAAGTCGTCGCTGGCTTTTGATACCATTTATGCGGAGGGACAGAGGCGGTATATAGAGACCATGTCGGCATATGCCCGTAAGTTCATTGGTGAGATGGAACGTCCGGATGTGGACAAGATCACGGGCCTGAGCCCTGTTATCTCCATAGAGCAGAAGACCACCAGTAAGAACCCCCGTTCCACAGTGGGAACCATCACGGAAGTATATGATTTCATGCGTCTGTTGTATGCCCGGGCCGGCGAAGCCTATTCTTATATCACCGGTGAGAAGATGGTCAAATACACCGACGAACAGATTGTGCGTCTGATCGGAGAGGCTTTCCGGGATAAGCGGGTGTATGTGCTTGCTCCGCTCATCAAAGGAAGGAAAGGTCACTATAAGGAACTGTTCGAGAAGTACCGTAAGAAAGGCTATCTTCATGTAAGGGTTGACGGGGAGATGAAGGAGCTGCAGCCTGCTATGAAGGTTCAGCGCTACAAGACCCACGATATAGAACTGGTTGTCGATAAGATGAAGGTAGAGGAAGGGGAGCACAAAAGATTGAAGGCTTCGGTAAAAACTGCGATGGAAGAGGGGAAAGGCGTGATCATGCTGATGGATTACGACACGGGACAGCTGCGTTATTTCAGTCGTAAGCTGATGTGCCCCACTTCAGGTATCTCCTATAATGAGCCGGCCCCCCATACTTTTTCTTTCAACTCACCTCAAGGGGCCTGTCCCAGATGCAATGGGCTCGGGGTGGTGGATGACATCAATCTGGAGCGGGCCATACCCAATCCGGGTCTCAGCCTCCAGGAAGGGGGTATCGAGCCCTTTGGCAAGTATAAGGACGTGCTCATCTTCTGGCAACTGGATGCCATTGCCCATAAATATGGCTTTACCCTGGATACCCCCATAAAGGCTATTCCCCGGGAGGCCATGGATGTGATCCTCTATGGCTCAGAGGAATCTTTCAGGCTACAGTCCACCCCGCTGGGAAGAAGCTCCAGCTATTCCCTGAAGTTCGACGGACTGGTCAATTATCTGCACCACAGTCATAAGGTGAACAAGAACAAAGGGGCGCGATGGACCGAGCGCTACATCAGGAAGGTGACCTGTCCAAAGTGTCATGGCAGCCGATTGAAGCAGGAGTCCCTCCATTTCAGGATCGACGGGAAGAATATTTCCCAACTGGCGCAGATGGATATCCGTGAGTTGAGTGATTGGTTTACGGGCATTGAAGGGAGGATGAGCGATAAGCAGCGCATCATCGCACGGGAAGTACTCAAGGAGATCCGCAACCGCCTGGATTTTATGCTGGAAGTGGGTCTTGAATATCTGACCCTCGACCGGCCGGCAAGAAGCCTTTCCGGAGGAGAAAGCCAGCGCATCCGCCTGGCCACGCAGATCGGCAGCCAGCTGGTCAATGTGCTTTATATCCTCGATGAACCCAGCATCGGCCTGCATCAACGCGACAACGAACGGCTGATCAATTCCCTGAAACAGCTCAGGGAAAATGGCAATTCCATCATGGTGGTGGAACACGACAAAGGCATGATCCTCTCTGCCGATCATGTGGTGGATATGGGTCCCTATGCAGGCAAACAGGGCGGTGAGGTGGTGGCTCAGGGAAGCCCGCGGGAGATCATGAAAATGAAGTCACTGACCGCCGATTACCTGCGGGAATACAAAAAGATAGAGATTCCCGGCCAAAGAAGGAACCACAACAAAGAATCCCTGCTGCTGAAGGGTGCCCGCGGACATAATCTGAAAAACATCAGCGTGGAATTTCCGCTGGGCAAGCTGATTCTGGTCACCGGGGTCTCCGGCAGCGGCAAATCTTCCCTGGTCAATGAAACCCTGCATCCGATTTTGAGTAAAAGTCTATATCGTTCTTTCAAAGAACCGCTTCCCTATGAGGGCATTGAAGGACTGGACCATCTGAATAAGGTCATTGAGGTGGATCAGACTCCGCTGGGACGCACTCCGCGCTCCAACCCGGCTACCTATACCGGAGTCTTTTCCGATATCCGCAACCTGTTTGCTCAGACCCCCGAGGCTAAGATACGGGGTTATCAACCCGGCCGGTTCTCATTCAATGTGAAGGGAGGCCGGTGTGAGACATGTAAAGGTGCCGGCCTGCAAGTGATTGAGATGAATTTTCTGCCTGATGTGTATGTCCACTGTAAGGATTGCAATGGCCAACGATATAACCGCGAGACCCTCGAGGTGAGATATAAGGGCAAGAACATCAGCGATGTGTTGGATATGACCATGAATCAGGCGGTGGAATTTTTCAGCCAGATACCCTCCATCCGCGATAAACTGCAGGTGCTTCAGGATGTGGGACTGGGTTACATCACCCTGGGGCAGCCCTCCACCACCCTCTCGGGTGGGGAATCGCAACGGGTGAAACTGGCAGCTGAGCTTTCCAGGAAAAGCACCGGCAAGACCCTCTTTATCCTGGATGAACCAACAACAGGCCTGCATTTCGAGGATGTGCGCGTGTTGTTGAATGTACTCAACTCCCTGGTGGATAGAGGCAACACCGTGATCGTGATCGAGCACAACATGGAGGTGATCAAGATGGCCGATTACATCATTGACCTGGGAAAAGAAGGAGGCAATCGGGGAGGAGAAATTATCTCGGCCGGAACACCAGAAGAAATAGCGCAATGTAAAGAAAGTTATACGGCCCGCTTTCTCAAACAAGAACTGTGAGATTCATATCTGGCGGATATCAAAAGATTCAGCTTTATGAGCAACCCGGAAGATAAAATTAAAGATGCATTTAATCCCAAGGATTGGAACGAGATACAAACAGCTGATACCTGGTCGATCTTCAGGATCCTTTCCGAACTGGTGCAGGGTTTCGAAAAACTATCCAAGATCGGACCATGTGTGTCCATCTTTGGATCGGCGCGAACGAAGCCCGATAATAAGTACTTTAAGCTGGCCGAAGAGATCGCTTATCAGCTCACCCGGTACGGCTACGGTGTGATCACCGGTGGCGGCCCCGGAATCATGGAAGCCGGTAATATGGGTGCCAAAAAAGGGGGAGGTAAATCCGTGGGGCTCAGTATAGACTTGCCTTTTGAGCAATCGGCCAACCTGTTTATCGACCCCGATAAACTCATCAATTTTAAACACTTCTTCATTCGTAAAGTGATGTTCGTTAAATATGCTCAGGGATTTATTGTCCTGCCCGGTGGCTTTGGTACCCTCGACGAGATGTTTGAGGCCATTACCCTGATACAAACCCAGAAAATAGGAGCTTTTCCAATAATCCTGGTAGGAAAGCAATATTGGTCCGGGCTCATAGAATGGATCAGAGATGTGGCTGTGAAAGAGGAAGCCAATATAAGTGAAAAAGATATGGAGCTTTTTTCTATTGTTGATGAAGCTGAAGAAGCAGTGGATCAGATTAACCAATTCTATATGAAATACTTACTGAGCCCCAATTTTTAATGGTTTCAGGGTGAAATTTTTTAACAATCCCCCTGAGTTATTAACAATTTGTTGAATTCCGATGTTGATATTTTGTTATTATTTCTTAAAATCCTTATATTTAGCCAAACATAAAATATTTTCCACATCATGTTTTATAAACTGTTGCTTCTGATCAATCTTTTGGGACTGCTTTCGGTCAATGTCCTGGTTAATGGTGATGTGAAGGTTGACATGAACTCGCCGGACCAGGTAGAAGCGGGGCAGGAGATGACCGTGCGCATCACCCTGGAGAAGTCGGATCTCAGAAGTTTTGCACGTTTTCAACAACAGTTACCCGGCGGATTGGAAGCCGAGGTGGTTGAAGATGGCCACGCTGACTTCAAATTCGAAGATCAGCGTGTTAAATTTATCTGGCTGAAACTTCCACCTGAAGAAGAGATAACCATCTCTTACAAAGTACAGGTCAACGAGAGGTTGAAAGGTGTCTTCGAGCTGGGGGGCGCTTTTTCTTATATAGAGAACAACGAGCGGCAATCGGTGGATGTGTCTGCCAGGTCTGTGACCATCAATCCTTCTCCCTCTGTGGACCCCCAGATGCTGGTTGATGTGGGTGATTTCAAACCAATGGCTCAGCCTCCTGCGCAGCGACAATCCGTCCAGCAGGTTCAGTGCATACGCCAGAAACCCCTGCCGTTGGAAGAAGGCCCCGGATACCGGGTCAATTTGCTGGTTCATAAGGGGAATAAGCAGAAGTTTGCCAAGATACAGGAGCAGATCCCCCAGGGTTATGAGGCTGTTCAGGAAGAAGCCCAGGGAGCCATCTTCACTTTTAAGGATCAAATCGCCAAATTTCTATGGATGAATCTGCCCTCCGAACCTTTTTTCGTGATCTCTTACCGGCTTATTCCTACCAACGATACAGAGGCACCGCAGATCAGCGGGCAGTTCTCTTTCATCGAGAATGACAATACCCGCAACATAGATATCGTACAGAAGGATGTGAACCTTTCCAACACTTCACAGGAACATCTCCTGAGTATTGTCCAATCCTTTGAAGGTCCGCAGATCACCACTACCGGACTGGATGCCCGCGACAATGAGATGCAGGATCAAGCCCCCGCTCAACAACCCCGCAAGAGTGGCAAGGTACGTGTAGAGATCGCGCAGGAGGCTAAGCGTATACTGGAAGCGAATGCCCGGCTCACCCACCAGCTGGAACCTCAGTCGGGTGTCTATTACCGGGTACAAATAGCTGCCGGCCACCGGCCCATTAATGTGGAGCGCTATTTCAATCAATACGATATCGAGAAGGAGGTGCGGACCGAACTGCATGACGGGTGGCGAAAATATTCGGTCGGTTCATTCCCCATATACAAAGAAGCCCGCGATTACCGGGTTCATATATGGGATACCACCACCATCGATGATGCCTTTGTGGCAGCTTATAATGATGGTACCCGCATCACGGTTCAGGAAGCCCTGATGATTACGAATCATAAATGGTATAAATAGATCATGAGCAAAAGCGTTACCCGTTATATCATCATTCTTGTCTTGTTTGCTTTGCTTCCCGGCCTGGCCCTTGCTCAGGAAGAAGAGGAAGAAGAGCGGGGCGGTTATGAAGACCTGCTCTTCCAGGAAGTGGAAGTGGAAAATCCGGTTTATTACCCGGTGTTGAGTGTGAGTACCGGTATCTTCAATTATATCGGGGAGATGAGCAACGACATGGAAGGCATAGGCAGTATGCCACCGCTGAAGATCAATGTATATCATTTTCTTGACAGCAAGCATCATTTCAGGGTCAATATCTACGGGATGTCAGCGAACATCAACGGCAGTTTTCACGAGATTCCCGATTCACCGGAACTGGAGGATACCTATGAAGGGATCACCAACTTTCAAACTGAGATGCTGGCCCTGGGTCTGAACTTCGAGTATGGCTTTGGCCATTTTTATGAGCAAAGACCCAAATTCAGGCCATTTATTGCACTGGGTGGGGAGGTGCTGATCTTTAACCCGCGTTCCGATTATATGAAAGACGGGGTGCGTTATGACTGGGATGAACAGATTACCCTGAGGAATTACGATTATGAATACAACCTGCGCAATGCCAATGTTTTTGATCTTTCCTCCTACAGCCAGAATACACCTGCCCTAACCCTGGATGTAGGCTTTGATTTTGCTCTGAGCAGCCGCGTTTCTGTTCGGATATCCAACGGTTTCCATTATACCTTCTCCGACCTGATCGACGGAATGCCCTATAAAGATGGGGATGGTAATGTGATTGGCAATAAACAGCCTGATATGCTTAATTTTACCTATTTTACCTTTGGATGGGACCCCTTCTCCGAATCGGAAACCAAGACCATGGAAAGACTCTTTGCAGATATTAGCGATGACTTTGATTATACGGTGATTGCCGACCAGGACCGGGATGGGATCACCGATCTGCACGATGACTGCCCCGAACAAGGGACCATGGTCGACAGTACCACCGGTTGCCCGATAGATTCAGATCGCGACGGAGTGCCCGACTTTAGGGATGAGGAGCCCAACACCCCGGAAGGGGTTGTCGTAGATGAGCAGGGAGTCCAGATGTCCGAGCAGGATGTACTCGATCGCCTCAATTATAATATGGTGGCTGTGAAGCGGGAAGACTCTTACATGATGCCGGTGACCAGGAGCCGGACTGCAAAATATACCGGTGCGGAAGGTGAGTTGCAGATTCCCGGGAAGTTCAGGCCGGTGGACAAAAACAACGACGGGGAAATTTCCTATGAAGAGTTGTTGCTGACCATCGACCGGTATTTTAATGGGGCCTCAGATTATAATGCCGATGATATATATGAGTTGAACGATTTTTTCTTCGCCCAGTAACTCGTTCTTCTGAGTTTGATTGCTTGCCGGCAGTCGGATCTTGGCTTTGTTGAGCAGGAGCCAATTTTTCCTGGGGCCCATTTTCTGTCTTCCCGGGGGTAAGGGTTAATATTTACGGATCCGCTCCATATCCCGCTTCAAGTCTTTCTGCTTGATCTCTTCCCGTTTGTCGTATTTTTTCTTACCCCTGGCCAGTCCGATCTCAACTTTGGCCCATCCCCGCTCACTGATGAACAGCCGCAGGGCCACAATGGTATATCCCTTCTCCTGCTTCTTTCTGAGGAGCTTGTGCAGTTCATTTTTTCGCAGCAGCAGCTTGCGGTCGCGCTTGGGCTCATGGTTGTAATGGGTGCCATGGCCATATTCGGCCACATGCATCCCTTTTAACCATAGCTCGTTGCCCTGGAAATAGCAATAGGAATCTACCAGGCTGGCTTTACCCTCCCGGATCGATTTGATCTCCGTGCCGGTCAGCTGCAGGCCTGCCACATACGTGTCTTCTATGTCAAAGTGAAACCGCGCTTTTTTATTTTTGATCTCTATCTTCTTATTCATAAAGGATGTGTTGTCCTATACAGCCGATGCAACGAAGATGGATTGCAGGATGAAGTTGATTACGAAGGTGATGGCCAAAATAACCAGGGAGGCGATCAAAACGAATCCGATCCTTTTATCTTCCGGCATCGTGAGGATCTTGGGCAGGCCAATCCAGAACAGATAAACGGAGTAGAGTCCGAAAAGACCTATAAACGATAAACCCGGATGGAGACTGGCGATCACGGCTGAAGCTAATGCAGCCGTGGCACTGTAAACGATCAGCTTCAGGGTTGTGGGAAAATCCTTTTCACTGCCAAAACCGGGTGCCAGTTCACTTACCACCACAGCCGATACATACAACCCGATGATCATGCTCAAAAAATAAGTGATGGCTAGCATGAATCCTTCATATACGCTGTATTCCGCAAGCGATGCTTTGCCTATGAATGTGGTGATGGCGCCGAGCGCTACCAGCGGAACCGCATAATTCATGATGATCTCGTTTTGATCATTCGATTCATTGACAATCTTATCCCATTCTGTAGTCGGCGAGGTGATGATCCCTTTGATCCGTTGCCATATCTTCTTAAAATCCATAATTATTGTTGTATTTTTGTTTGTATGTACAAAGTTATTACAAATACCGCTCTTTTAAAAATTTATAGATACCGGGAGTTATATGAATTTGAACCAATATGATCTGATTGTTGTGCTGGGCCCCACTGCAAGTGGAAAAACATCCTTTGCGGCCCGTTTGGCTTATGAGTTGGATGGAGAGGTGATCTCAGCGGATTCCCGGCAGGTTTACCGGCAAATGGACATTGGCACCGGCAAGGATTATGCCGATTATCAGGTTGAGGGAAGCCGGGTGCCTTACCATTTGGTGGATATACTGGAACCCGGAGAGCGGTATCATGTGTATGCTTTCCAGCAGGATTTTCTGAAGGTGTACCGCGATATTCATCAAAGACATCGTATGCCGGTGCTTTGTGGGGGCACCGGGTTATATATTGAATCGGTGCTGAAGGGTTACCGTTTGCTCCATGTACCTCCCGAACCCGGGCTTCGGAAGGAGTTGGCCCGCAAGTCCCTGGAGGAACTGCAGCAGATGCTGTTTTCCTTCAATCTGAATTTGCATAATACGACCGATCTCACCACACACAAAAGGATCATCCGGGCCATAGAAATAGCCAGGTACTATGCCTCCCATCCTGAAGAGGATATAGAGTATCCCCGGATACGCCCTTTTATCTTCGGCATTCGTTATGACCGTCCCGCTCAGCGCCGGATGATCACCAAACGGCTCAAAGACCGGCTGGAGAGCGGTTTGGTCGAGGAGGTAATGCACCTGATGGATAAAGGTCTTACCCGGCCAGACCTGGAGTACTACGGGCTGGAATATCGGTATGTGGTTCGCTACCTGGAAGGGGAGCTCGATTATGAGCAGATGTTCAGTCAATTGAATACTGCCATTCATCAGTTTGCCAAGCGTCAGATGACCTGGTTTCGCCGCATGCAGCGCAACGGGTTTGTGATCCAATGGCTGGACGGGCATATGTCGATGGACCAGAAGCTTGAAAGGGCCCGTCAATTGCTTTCCGGTGACTAACCTGTCAGATGAACCAGTTGTTTTCCATCAGTTTGATCAGCAGGAAGTAGGTCGCCAGGATGTTGACGAATGTAAAAAGGTAGTTGTAAGTGATCCGGTAGCGTTTGATCCCTCTTCTTACCAAAATGGCTATGTTGGGCAGAAAAAGCAACAGCAGAGCTAAAAAGAACATCATGTCGCTGATGTGATATTCTACCCGGTTGGCTCCGAAAAGCAGGAAAAGGTAAACGAACAGCAACAGGATAAGCAGGTATACCATATAGGTTACCTTGAAGAGGAGGGTAGATACCAGCCGTTTGCGGTTGAACAGAAAGGGCCGGACATAGTTGTAGGCCAAAATGTAGGTAAGCAGAAACACTACAAACAGAACGATGTGCAAAAGCTGGTTGAACAGCATGGGGTTGTTTTAGGAAGATTCAACGCTTAGCGCCCTGAAAGATTCAACGCTTAGCGCCTCCAAGGTGCTAAGCGCTGAATCACCAGGATTCTATTCTTTTAGCCATTTATCCAGCCACTTAAAGAATTCCCGCTGCCAGAGCATGCCGTTCTGGGGTTGAAGCACCCAGTGGTTCTCATTGGGGAAGAACAGGAATTTGCTGGGGATGTCCCTGAGCTGGGCTGCATTGAAAGCACTCATGCTCTGTGTATAAGCAATGCGGTAATCTTTCTGGCCATGGATGACCATGATGGGGGTGTCCCACTTGTCAACGAACAGATGAGGCGACTGTTCATAGACCTCCTGGTTTTCTTCTTTCCAGTAAGGACCGCCCAGGTCCCAGTTGGGGAACCACATCTCCTCGGTTTGCAGGTAGAACGACTCCAGGTTGAACATCCCGTCGTGTGAGATGAGCGCCTTGAAGCGGTCATCATGATGGCCGGCCAGGTAATAAATGGAATATCCTCCATAGCTGGCCCCCACGGCGCCCAGGTGGTTCTCGTCCACATAGGGTTCCTTCTTCAGGGCATCGATGGCACTCAGGTAATCCTGTATGTTCTGTCCTGCATAATCCCCGCTGATCTGCTCCAGCCAGTCCATGCCGAAAGAGGGCAGGCCCCTTCGGTTAGGCGCAACCACGATGTAACCGTTGGCAGCCATCATCTGGAAGTTCCAGCGGTAAGAGAAGAACTGGCTGACGGATGATTGCGGGCCGCCCTGGCAATAGAGCAGCGTGGGGTATTCCTTATTCTTATCGAAGTTGGGCGGATAGATCACCCAGGTCAGCATCTCTTTGCCGTCGGTGGTCTCGATCCATCTCTTTTCCACCTCACCCATCCTGAGCTGGTCCATCAGGTTTTTGTTGATGAAGCTCAGTTGCGTCTCTTTGCCGGTGGATGGCTCAATGCTGTATATCTCTGTGGGCTGCGACATGGATTGCCTGGACCCGACCAGCAGGTCACCGGCGGGTTCTACCGACCGGTAGTTGTGGATGCCTTCTGTTATCTGCCGGATATCGCCGGTTTCAATGTTCAACTGATAGATCTGGAAACGGGCATGCCAGTCGCTGGTGAAATAAAGTTTCTTGCCGTCGTCGCTCCAGGTGAGACCGTGGGCGTTCTGCTCAAAGCCTTCGGAAAAGTTCGTTTCTTCGCCTGTCTCCAGGTTGCGGACGAAGATCCGGTTTTTGTCCGCTTCATAACCGTCGCGGCGCATGCTCTCCCAGGCGATCATCTTTCCATCGGGGGAATAAACGGCTGATTGGTCGTAGCCTTCGTGTTGCTCCCTGGTCATGTTGGTGGTTTCACCACTTTCCAGGTCATAGATATAGATCTCAGAGTTGGTGCTCAGGGTATATTCCTTACCGGTGAGCTTCTTGGAGGTATACGTGATCTGCTTGCTGTCGGGGCTCCAGTTGATCTGTCCCATTCCCCCGAAAGGCTCAAGGGGGGCGTGGTATTTCTCACCCTCCATGATGTCGACGGGGTTGGTCACCTGCGAACCATCGTAATCGGCCACAAAGACATGGCTGTACTTATAGTTGTGCCATTCATCCCAGTGCCGGTACATCAGGTCGGTCTCTATACGGGCATTGGCCTTGGGCAGGTCGGGATGAATATCCTGAACGTTTTTGTCCAGCTTGACCTGTTTGATATAAAGGATCTTTTCCTGGTTGGGCGCATATTCAAAGCCGTTGATGCCTCCTTCTATCCCGGAGATTTGGCTTTTACCTGACCCGTCGGGGTTCATCTCCCACAACTGGGTGGATCCACTCTGCCCCGAGAGGTATCCGATCTTCTCCCCGTCCGGACGCCACCGGGCATTATACTCTGAGCCTTCGGTGTTGGTAATGTTTACGGCTTCACCTCCATCCACGGGCATGATAAAAAGCTCGCCATTGCCGCTGTTGCCTTCAACATCATAAAAGCTGGATGAGAAAAGGATTTGCTTGTCATCGGGGGAGACACGCACACCGCTTATCCGGCCAAACGACCAGAGAGCTTCGGGGGTCATGATCTGCGAAGACAACTCCACCTGGTCAACAGGATTGCCGATTTGTGCCTGCTCCCGGGTGTCTTTTTCTGAGCAGGCCGAGAGCCATACCAGAGCCGACAAGAGCAGGGGTAAAAGGAATTTGTTCATAATGATGCTGTTTTAGAGTTGGGTTTATTGCTTTTGGGATTCTTTTTCTTTGAGTTGTTCATTGATCTTCCCCTCAAGCTCTTCTGCCAACTCGGGATTGTCCCTCAACAGTTGCTTGACGGTCTCGCGTCCCTGACCCAGCTTGGTATCCCCATAGCTGAACCATGAGCCACTTTTTTTGATGACGTTGTGGTCGACACCCAGGTCGATGATCTCGCCGGACTTGGAGATGCCTTCTCCGTACATGATATCGAATTCCGCTTTACGGAATGGGGGAGCCAGCTTGTTCTTGACGATCTTTACACGGGTGCGGTTGCCTTTGACCTCTTCTCCTTCCTTGATCTGGCCGATGCGGCGTATATCCACCCTTACCGTGGAGTAGAATTTCAGGGCATTACCACCGGTGGTGGTTTCGGGGTTGCCGAACATCACACCGATCTTTTCCCGCAGCTGGTTGATGAATACACAAGTGGTATTGGTCTTTGAAATGTTGGCGGCCAGTTTTCTCAGAGCCTGTGACATCAGACGCGCCTGCAGCCCCATCTTGGAATCGCCCATGTCACCTTCCAGTTCCGACTTGGGTGTGAGGGCCGCTACCGAGTCGATGACCACAATATCCACCGCCCCTGAGCGGATCAGATGGTCGGCGACCTCCAAAGCCTGTTCCCCATTGTCGGGTTGGGAGATCAACAGGTTCTCCACATCCACCCCAAGCTTCTCGGCGTAAAAACGGTCGAAAGCGTGCTCAGCATCCAGCATGGCTGCTATGCCACCTTTCTTCTGCGCCTCTGCCATGGCGTGGATGGCCAGTGTGGTTTTACCGGATGATTCGGGCCCGAAAATCTCTACCACCCGGCCCCGCGGGTAACCACCAATGCCCAGGGCGTTGTCCAGGGCGATCGACCCCGAGGAAACGGAGGGAACATCGGCTACCGCCTTGTCTCCCATCTTCATGATGGTACCCTTGCCATAGCCTTTCTCAATCTTATCCAGCGTCAACTGCAGCGCTTTCATCTTTTCATTATCTACCTGATTGCTCTGCTGCTTCTTCTGCTGCTGATTCTCTTGTTTGGTCTTGGTATCCGTCTGCTTGGATTTCCCATTTTCTTTTGTAGCCATAATCTTCTTGGATATTATCTATTTGAACAATTCGTTTTATTGCAGTGCATCCATGATTTGCCGGGCATGATCTTTGGTTTTAACTTTACGGATGATCTTTTCGATCGTACGATCCTGCGATGACCTCTCCGTTTTGATCTTCTCCATGGATCTCAGGCGCCTGATCGCCTTCTTGCAAATTTGTCATGGTTTGAATTTGGATAGGTAAAGTTAACAAGATTGAATCAAAATTCTACCATGGAGCAGGCACATAATTTTCAACAAAAGGACATTTTTTTATTGTTCACTTTAGCTACGATTCAGCCAGGTACCGGGTTCGGGTTCACAGTCCGACGGGCTTTTGAGCAAGCACAATCTGTTAAAATAATTTAAAAAATGGATGATTTTTTTGAAAATTAGAAAATATACAGTTATATTTAACCCACTGAATGTAAAAAGAAATGCCATAATCGATATGGGTGAAGGTAACAGACTGCATAAGCAACAGAATTATGATTCCCAGAAGAATCATAACAAGGAGAAGAATTTAATTCTTTACAATGATGAGGTCAACGACTTCAATTATGTGATTGAATCATTGATCGAGGTTTGTGAGCACGACAATGTTCAGGCCGAACAATGTACCTATCTGGCACATTATCATGGAAAATGTGAGGTAAAGAAAGGAGTTTACCAGGAATTAAAAGTCATGAAGGATGCTTTGATTGAACGCGGACTTCAGGCCGAGATTTACTGAATCTTATCTTTTTATCTTATCCGATCCTTCGATGTCTCTTGCTGCCATTATCATACTTATCCTCATTGGGATTTTTCTCTTTCTTGTTGAATTTTTGCTGGTACCCGGAGTAACCATAGCTGGTATTGCGGGCTTTATTCTATTGGTGGGCGCCGTGTATTTTGGCTATGACAGCCTGGGTACCCCTGAAGGGCATTACATTCTGCTGGGCACAGTGGTGCTTTCCACCGCAGTTATTGCTTATGCCCTGCGGGCCAGGACCTGGAAGCGCCTGATGCTGGACTCCACCATCAGCGGTAAAGTATCCACCTATGCCGAAGAGAAAGTCAAGGTGGGAGATGAAGGGGTTACGGTTACCCGGCTCAATCCGATGGGCAAGGTGTTGATCAATGGCGAATACCTGGAGGCCAAATCCACCGGTGCTTATATTGAGCAGAAAAAGAAGATACGGGTGCTGAGCATTCGCGATTACCGGGTAACAGTGGAGCCTATTGAAACGTAAACCAATCAATTTATTATACTATGGGAGATATAGGAACTTATATAGTCATTATCCTGGGGGCCATTGTTGGCCTGTGGATCATCTTGTATTTTGTGCCGATCGGGCTGTGGTTTTCAGCCCTGATATCGGGAGTAAGGATTTCGCTGTTGCAGCTGATTCTGATGCGCTGGAGGAAGGTACCTCCATCTGTCATTGTCAATGCGATGATCGAGGGTAACAAGGCAGGCCTGACCCTGTACCGCAACGACCTGGAAGCGCATTATCTGGCGGGCGGCCATGTACCGGAGGTCACCCATGCTTTGGTATCGGCCGAGAAGGCGAATATCAACCTGGACTTCAAGATGGCCACAGCCATCGACCTGGCCGGGCGCGATGTTTTCGAGGCCGTGCAGATGTCGGTCAACCCCAAAGTCATCAACACACCTCCGGTCACCGCGGTGGCGAAGGATGGTATTCAGCTGATCGCCAAAGCCCGTGTGACGGTTCGCGCCAACATCAAACAGCTGGTGGGTGGAGCCGGCGAAGAAACGATCCTGGCCCGGGTGGGTGAAGGCATCGTCTCCTCCATCGGTTCGGCCGACTCCCACAAAGCGGTGCTGGAGAACCCCGACAGCATATCCCGGGTGGTGCTGGAGAAAGGACTGGACAGCGGTACCGCTTTCGAGATCCTCTCCATCGATATTGCCGACATGGACATCGGCAAGAACGTGGGAGCAGGCTTGCAGATCGACCAGGCCAATGCCGACAAGAACATTGCCCAGGCCAAGGCCGAGGAGCGAAGAGCCATGGCCGTGGCCCAGGAGCAGGAGATGAAGGCCAAGGCACAGGAAGCCCGCGCCGCTGTGATACAGGCCGAGAAAGAAGTACCCCAGGCCATTTCCGAGGCCCTTCGAAACGGAAACATCGGCGTGATGGACTATTACCGGATGAAGAACATCCAGTCCGACACCGAGATGCGCGATGCCATCTCCAAGCCTGAAGAGGAAGAATACAAGGATCCGGGAGATACCGATTCGGATGAAGAATAGTCGTGAATCGTTCAACGTTTAACCTTCAATCTTCAACAGTGAACGTTCAATGACAAGTTGTTAACGCTGAATGATCTTATTTCACTGATGCAGAAAGCCGCTGAGTACATTAGATGACGGGGTTTTTGAAGAAATCAGGAAATTTTTTGTGGTTTGGCGCCATTTTACTATTTTTGCGCTACACTTTTTCGGAGAGATGGGAGAGTGGCTTAATCCACCGGTTTGCTAAACCGGCGTGCCCTGAATAGGGTACCGGGGGTTCAAATCCCCCTCTCTCCGCGAAATACAGGGCCCCATCCGGCAACTGCCGGATGGGGCCCTGTTTATTCCCTTTAACCGCGCGAATCCCTTTACATGCTCTAAGCGTTCATTAGAAGCGCATGTATAGGGAGTTTATTTGGATGATATGGTGCTTCAACTTTCAAGCACATTCTCTTTGACTTGTTTGTCGCTGCGTATGAAGCCATCTTCAATGCGAACGATGCGTTTTCCATACAGCGCCTGCTTTTCCGAATGGGTCACCTGCAGGATGGTCATCCCGTCCCTGTTGAGGTGGGTGAGCAGGTCCATGATCTCTTCACCCTGTTCGGAATGCAGGTTGCCGGTGGGCTCATCTGCCAGCAGCAGCCTGGGCTCGGCGACGATGGCCCGGGCAATGCCCACGAGCTGTTGTTGCCCACCGGAAAGCTGGTTGGGGAACAGATCCTTCTTGGCCACGATGTTGAAGCGGTCCAGGATATCGGCCACCATGCTTTTGCGCTTGGAGCCTTTGATGCCCTTGTAAAGCAGGGGTGTTTCGATGTTCTCGTAAACGGTCAGCTCGTCGATCAGGTGGTAGGCCTGGAAGATGAAACCGATGTAGTTGCGGTGGTACTGGGTGCGTTGTTTTTCTTTGAGTCCGTGTGCCGGCTGGTCCAGGAAGTAATACTCGCCACTGTTGGGCTGGTCCAGCATGCCGATGATGTTGAGCAGGGTAGATTTGCCAGCCCCGCTGGGACCCATGATGGTGGTGAATTCTCCTTCCTGGATCTCCAGAGTGATGTCGCGTAACACATAACTGCGCTGAAAACTGGTCTTAAAATACCTCTCAATCGATTGAAGTTGTATCATGGTCGTTGGGGATTAGATGCATTTGCTGTTTCTATATGAAGCAAGATACGGTTTTCATTGGGGTGTATCAAATCCCATACCGAAAGTTATAAGACATTGATTATTATAAACAAAACTTGCTTTGCCTTTCCGTTTTTTGTTCGCATTTGAAACAAAAGGTGTACGGAGCTGAACATTGTTCATTAAATTTTCAGCAAAACATTTGGACAATAACAAAACAATGTTTTAATTTGCTCCCTGTTTCCTATGACGAAGAAATCAGAAACAAGTGAGTCCGGCAAAGGCGGGACAGGATTATCTGAGTAAATTATATATTATCGGGGTGTAGCGCAGTCCGGTTAGCGCATCTGCTTTGGGAGCAGAGGGTCGCAAGTTCGAATCTTGCCACCCCGACGAAACTAGAACCTCTTCATACCCTTGAAGAGGTTTTTTCATGTTCAGTCCGGTTAGTAGATGCCGATATCCGGGGGGAAGGATCATCCTGAGGAATGCGCATCTATGACCTCTAAAATTTTGTTGCGCATAACAATGGTATCGATTGGTTTTACGAGATAATTGTCAGCCCCGGCAGAAAACACCTGGAGCAATCCCACCATCAGCAATACGAACGAACATCCAGTAAGGGATTACTTCTGATCATTTTATTCATTAATACATGTATTCTTGCATTGACAACTTTACCTTTTGCATTGGCTGCAGTGCCTTCAGATCAGCCAAAGAAAAAAAATGTTGTAGGGCGATTTTGATTACAAACCCTATACATTTACCGACAGCAAAGGGAACAAGGAATGAAGCAGGCACCGGTTTGGGGTTAATTCTTTGCAAAGACTTTGTAGAGAAGCACGGGGGAAAGATATGGGTGCAAAGTGAGGAGGGAAAAGGAAGCGATTTTTATTTTACCATACCTGTTTGACGGATTGATAGAACGGAGGAAAAAACGATGGTGAGCGGGTTAAGAGTCTTTGTCGAACAAATTATTTAGCGGGGGATATATGTTCTTTCCTGATTAGATTTGTTTGTTGCATCTATAAATTATACATTTGTTGGTTCTAATACTTTAATTACTTTAATTATGAAAGAAGGTACAGTAAAATTTTTCAATGAGGTTAAGAAATTTGGCTTCATTAAAGACAAAGACTCAGACAACGAATACTTCGTCCATGTATCAGACCTTATTGATGACATTCAGGAAAATGACGAGGTGACTTTTGAAGCAAAAGAAGGAGAAAAAGGTTTATATGCGGTAAATGTAAAACGGGTATAAACAGATCTGATGCAAATGCAGGTTATTGCTTAGGAACTTTTTGTATTCATCACTCATGGTGAAATAGGTATACCTGTCGGCATGTTCACCTGCCCGGGTAGCTCCCCCCTCGTGGAACACATAGGTGCTTTTTTCTCCCTTGATCCTGGAGAAACAAATGTCGTACATTTTGTTATCCTGCTGAAGCAGGATGTGGGTGAGGTTTTTATCAATATCAGCGGTTAGGCTTTTGTTGCAGAGGGGACAGCAAAATTCAATCCTTTCACCCATATCCACATTGAAATCAGGATTCTAATGGGAGGTGAAATTCCCTATTTCACAATGAAGCAGGATCAGTCCCCTTTTTTCCCATTTGTTCCTGGCCATGAAAATGATGTTATTGCCCACTCTCAGTGGGACCATCGCATTTCGGACGTACATATTGCTTTTCCATAGGAAGCGTATTTAAATTGATACCCCAGATAATAACGGGCATCATGAATGTTCCTATTCAGTTAATTATTTATGAATGAATGGCTTTTTCATATCAAGAGTGGCAGATAAAAGAATGCCTTTCCAAAAATAAAAGAGCCAGAATCACTTAAGCCTTTCTTCCCTGATAACTCATGGTTTATGCGATGGTGTGAGCAGCTCCCAGCCAACTCAGTGGGTATCATACGATTGATACTTTTTCAGTTCATCCATCCTTTTTTGATACATCCGTTGATTTCCGCGAATGGGGACGCTGATACGGAATGAGCCGACAATGGTACCAATGATACTTCCTGTAGCTGCTCCGGCCCCGCCAACAAGCAATCCTGCTGTGGCCGGCATGAAGTCGCTAGATGACGCTCCGACTATAAATCCTGCCAGGAAGCCTGCAAAAGCTCCGGTAAGAGCTCCCTTACTTACTTTACCTTCTCTACGGAACTTCAAAACTTCTACCCGATGAATCCTCAGCTCAACGATGGATGGGTTCATTTCTGCACTGCCAGGTAAAGTTTTAACTACCACGGAAGAGGACTTCAGTTGGTTGAGATATCCCTCTATGGGCGGCGTATTATCATCCCATATGACCCAAACCCTGTAGATATTTTTGTTGTCATTACCGACAGACGGATCATATTGCATATTCCCCTGACCAGAAGCATCATAAAACGAAATCAATAACACAAGCGTAAATAATAATTTAAAAAATTTCATCTGAAGCGGGGTTTTGGATATGCATCCGAATTCTTTACTTAGAGCCCATTTAAACAAGATATTGTATAACACAATAAAAATATTGTATAAATCGGACATTTTTATTCCTGCCAATCATTTGGTTGAGAGCAGCTTGTTCACGCGAATGAGATAAGAAAAGCTACAATAGCTTGGCTTCAAAGACACACTGATTATTGCTTATGGGATACAGTTGTGATTCTCCCGCTTATTTTGTTTTTTAGTTAGGGCTCTCATCTTTTCAATCCTCCGGATGCTGGTTGGCCACATTGTGATTTTTCCGGGGGATCTTCCTCAATGTTGAGAAGCAAGAGTGGATCGTGTTCAATTACCTTTTTATTCGGCAGGTAGCGATTTCCCACAGTAATGAAGTGTGCTTTCCAGGGTCCTTTGCGGACGGCATAGAGCTGATCGCCCCCTTTCTTGCGGTTTTTTCTTTGAGTAAGTGTGCCGGCCTATTTTCCTGTTTATGTCTGGTATTTTTTATTTACCCCCTCTTTTATTCCAAAGCACCCGCTGCCTAGAGAATATAGATATGGTAGGGGATGAAAAGTGATTTTAGTGTCCGGGGGGCGTAGAGAAAAGATCAAATTTTCTGCATGGTTCTTGGAGATGAATCAATTTATCATCAAAAACTAAAATCGCATCTGTTTTATTGTCAGGTAAAAGTGTGTTGCGCCCCTAAGCCCATTGCTGAATAGGGCTTTCATACCAGCATCGATGTGCAGGGAGATTTCATTGCAGATGGCACGTTTGTTGACAATGACGGGATCATCTCCTTCCCCGGCGGTGCCGCCCAGGAGATTTCGGGGACGGCCACAAGCCTCATCTTTTATAATATGGTGATTGATAAGCCTTCCCAAATGCTTCAGTTGATCCGTCATGTGGCTGTATCCAATTATCTGACGCTAACAGAAGGTGTGATGGAAAGCTCATCTTCTTCAATCCTGCGTATAATGGATGGGGCCGGTGCAGGTCCCGGAAATGCGGATGCCTTTGTAGATGGACCCGTACAAAAAACAGGTAACCAGGCATTCACCTTCCCCACAGGAAACAACGGGGTTTGGGCACCCATCGAGATAACCGCTCCGGCTGCTGCGTCAGATGTGTTCACCGCTCAATATTTCTACCAGGGCCATCCCGAGGCCGGCAATGATCCTTGTGGCAACTGCGGCGACGGGCTCCAGCTGGTCGGTGATACAGAATACTGGGACCTCTCGCGTAACAACGGCATCTCCTCGGTGGGAAGCCTGCGGTATGCCCACTGGAATGGCAGCGAATGGGTGGATAAAACACTCGAGGGAAGCGCACAAACCGATGGCTCCGAGGGTTGTTATATTACCGGAACAGGCTTTACACTATACAATGCCCATGCCCCCGGCGAACCCGCCATTCAATGCCCCGAAACCGGTAACATGTACTTCGTACCCAACAATTTCGACCAGTAATCAATTACCTACTGGCGCTAAGCGCTGGAAAGTGTCCGGAATCGAACAACCTCAGCGCTTAGCGCTGCGCTAAGCGCTGGAAATGTCTAAAAATGTTCGGAAACGAACATTGGTTGTTGTTTTAGAAGATGGATCGGCCGCGGCGGTATTCTCCCAGTATCTTTAACTCCCGGGTGAAGGGTTGGATCGATTCCAGCGATTGTTGATAGGTGGCATAGTCATCAAATTCCACATCCACATAGAACTGATATTCCCAGTCCCTTCCAATGATGGGCAGGGATTGTATCTTGGAGAGGTTGATATGAAAAAAGGAGAACAGCGACAACACCTTCGACAGGCTGCCAATCTCATGTGAGAGGGAAAAGGTAATGGAAGATTTGTTGGCTCGTTTCTCTTCGGGCCCTGACCCGCTGGCTTCTTCTTCTTTTTGCCCTTCCCCGTTTTGGTCTCTCAGGATTAAAAACCGGGTATAGTTTTTCTTATTGCTTTCGATACCTTCTTCGATGATTGCCAGGTCGTATCTTTCGGCAGCCTGATCGCTGGCAATGGCACCCACACTCATGAGATGCTCTTTTTGTATTTTCCGGGCGCTCAGGGCAGTATCTTCGCTCTCCAGGGAGCGGATATGGGGATGGGCCTCGAAGAAGTGCTGACATTGAAGCAATGCCATGGCATGGGAATAAACCTCCCGGATATCTTCAATAGATTGCCCCGGTAGAGCAACCAGGTTTTGCTTGATGCGTAGGTATATTTCCCCTATGATCTTCATGTTGGAGTCGTCAAGCAGCTTATAATTGGGGATGATGCTGCCGGCTACCATGTTCTCGATGGCCATGATACCATAATCCGCATCCTGGTTGGCCAGGTTTCTGAATAATTGTTTAAAAGTGCTGCCGGGAATGATCTCCACATGATCACTGCCGAAATATTCAAATGCCGCCATTTCATGGAAGGCGCCATAACCTCCCTGAATGGCTATCCGGATGGGGTTTGGCTCGGTTTGTTGCATCTTTTCCTGTCCTTTGTTTTTGTGCTATTTGGCTTAACTGACAGATGTTTCAGCCGCAAAGGGTCATTCTCTCTGCGGGGGATCCTTTACCGGGTGCGCTCACGGTCAGGCCTCAATTAATTCCTCCATGCAACTGCGGACGTGATTGAAGGGAAATCTGCGCCGGTGGTGGTCATATTTATTCTCGATGGCTTCAAAACACATGTTGCCGATGTGGCCTATTGTTTTGGAGGCCATGTTGTGATCGGTTGCATTTTTTCCTTCTTTAAGCTCAGCTGCTACTTTATGATAGGCCTCTCTGAAGGGGAGACCCTGGTCTGTGTAATGCCGGATGCGGTTTACGGAGAAAACGTCCCTGTAACGGGCATCCTCCATGAGTTCTTCATTTACACGGACATGACCCATGGCCCGGGTAAAGGTATTCAAATTTTCCTTCAACACCTCAATGGCCGGGAACAAACTTTGTTTGGTCAGCTGAAAGTCGCGCGAATAACCTGTGTTTAAGTTGGTGGTGTACATGTACATTTCACCCGGAACCGCTTTCAGGCGGTTGAGGTTGGCTCTGAGCAACTCAAAGACGTCCGGATTTTTCTTATGGGGCATGATGCTGGATCCCGTTGCAATGCGATGATCCAGGGAAAGGAATTTGAAATTCTGACCCAAAAACAAGCAGCAATCGTTGGCAAGGCGCGACAGGGTCGTTGAGATGGCTGCCAGGGCCTGTGCCATCAAGATTTCCGTTTTGCCCCGGGCCAGTTGGGCCCCGATCACATTAAAGTGCATCGAGTCGAATCCCAGCAGGGAGGTGGTCAGCTCCCGGTCGATGTCGAAGGTGGTGCCATAGCCGGCGCCGGAACCGAGCGGGTTCATATTGGCCAGCTGAAAGGCCGAATGTACCTCAATCAGGTCTTCGGCCAGTTGTTCGCCATAGGCACTAAACCACAGGCCGAAGGTAGAGGGCATGGCGATTTGTCCATGGGTATAACCCGGCATAAAAGTATGCTCATACTGGCGGGCCAGTTCCATGAGCTTTTGAAAAAGGGCGCCGGTTTGTTCCACCACTTCTTCGATCTCATTGCGGATATAGAGTTTGATGTCAAGCAACACCTGGTCATTCCTGGAGCGGGCAGTATGCAGCCTTTTCCCCATCTTCCCCAG
This sequence comes from Bacteroidales bacterium, assembly GCA_018334675.1. Classification (GTDB taxonomy): domain Bacteria; phylum Bacteroidota; class Bacteroidia; order Bacteroidales; family UBA12077; genus JAGXLC01. The sequence goes on from JAGXLL010000032.1 coordinate 21,631, forward strand.
TTTATCGGTCAGGTATAGTTCCACATAGGAGTGGATGTCTTCAATACCTTCAGGGATTTGAATACCCTCATCCATGGTTACCCGGTAGAGCTTAATCAGCTCACCCTTCATCGTATCGAACTCCTTGTTTGACACATAATGGCATTTCCTCAGCATGGTCAGGTGTGCAATGGAACCCAGGATGTCGAAGGGAGCCATCATCTGATCAAATGCCTTATCCGGGGTGGTATAATTTTCCACCCATTCTTCCGAACTGTGATGCTCTTTCCACAATGTCATAATAACGAGATGTATTGGTTGATCAGATGAATATATTGTTGTCTTCCTGTTTCGATTTCCTTCCGGCAGATGTATTCGTCGGGTTGATGAGACCGGCTGGATTGGCCCGGACCGATTTTTATACAAGGAAAAGGTACACAGGCCATATTGGAAAGGGTTTGCGACCCATAGGTGGGGACATCAAGATTTTTTGCGCTTTGTACTATAGGGTGATCCCGCGGTATTGCCGAGGCTTTTTTATTCAACGACCTTGCCCGAAGTGTGCAATCTCCTTTCTGCTGAAGGGTGTCCATTACTTCTTGGGGTGAATACCGCTCATTTAATCTGATGTCGAGTATAAAACGGCACTGTGAAGGCGTGACGTTATGCTGGTTGCCGCCATGAACCTGGGAGAGGGTTATGCGGACATCCCCGAGAATGGCAGATCTCTTATCGAAATGCAGATCCTGAATGGTATGGAGATATTTGATGGCCTTCAGGATGGCATTGTCCGGATTTTCCAGGGCAGCATGAGTGACTGTGCCTGTGGCGATGCCATCGATTACAAGCAGCCCCCGTTCAGCTGTAGCCATGTGCATGGAGGTTGGTTCTCCCATGATACCCAGTGATATGCCGGGTAATTCATCAAGGATGGATTGGATCCCCAGATCGCCCCCGGTCTCTTCCTCGGCAGTAGCTGAGAAGATCAGGTTGAAAGGCATTTGCTGCTTCTGGAAATGCATAAAGGTATCCAACAGGCAAACCAAAGCTGCTCCGGCATCATTGGAGCCAAGTCCGAAAATCTTGCCACCGGATTCAACTGGCTGATGAGGATTATAGCTCCATTCCCCGGAGGGCTGAACGGTATCGATATGCCCGTTGAGCAGCACATTCTCTTTCTGTTGCGAATAATTTACCGGTAGCAACCAGATGTTGTTGTTGTGGCGAACCGGCTGTAAGCCTTGTTCCAACAGATGACACTCAAGAAGATCTGCCGCCGCTTTTTCCCGTCCGCTATAGGAGGGGATGGCAATGAGTGATTTGAGCAGTGTGATGCAAGACCCGTCCTTTTGTTTATTTTGAGTTTTTATCTTTGGTCCCATGGGTATGTAAGGCATAGTAATTTTTCATTGAGTTGGAATAGATCTTGATGAATCCTTTAATATCGTCGGCGTTCCATCCGGCATACTTCTCGCCGTATTGATTCTCAGAAGACTGCATCAGGTCGTATGGAGATTGAATTCCCAGGAGCCTGAAGCCTTTCGGTACGATTTCCAGACATACCTCTCCACTGACATGTTGCTGGGTATTATCCAGGAAGCGTTCTGTATCGCGCATTACCGGTTCCATGAACAAACCTTCATGCAACATGTGCCCGTACCAGTCGGCGATCATGCTTTTCCACTGAAGCTGATGCCTGGTGAGTGTATGTTTCTCAAGCAAATGGTGGCTTTTGATGATCATCAGCGCCGCCGGTGCCTGAAAAGCGATTCTGCCTTTCTCACCGATAATGGTATCGCCCGTGTGGTAATCCATCCCGATACCATAGGCCTTACCCAAGTTATTCAAGGCCTCAATGGCTTCTACGGGTCTATGGAGTCTGCTTTGATTGATCCCGACACATTCTCCATTTTCAAAGTTTAAAGAGATATGGCGGGGCGCCTTTGCTTTTTCTTTCTGAACAGAGGTATCGGGAATGGCCAGATGGGATGTCAGGGTCTCATCCCCTCCGATGCTTGTTCCCCAAAGGCCTTCATTGAGTGAATACTTGAGATCCTGCCAGTCCAGAACCACATCCCGTTGTTTTAAGTACTCGATTTCCGTTTCCCGGGTGAGTTGCTCGTCTCGCACCGGGGCAAGGATATCCAGGTCCGGGGCCAGGACAGATAAGACCGTATCAAAGCGCACCTGGTCATTTCCTGCTCCTGTGCTGCCATGGGCAACTGCATCGGCGTGGATCTGCAAGGCATATTGTGCCACCTGATAAGCCTGAAAATATCGTTCTGAACTGACAGAAAGCGGATAGTTTCCGTTTCTTAAAACATTTCCGGCGATCAGATAACGGATGCAATCCTGATAATAATTTTCCGAGATGTCAATGGCTCTATGGGAGGTGGCGCCTGCCATACGGGCACGTTCAGCGATCTTATTCAGCTCTTTTTCATTAGGACTTCCGGTATACAAAAACAGGCTGTGGACCTGATGCCCCTGGTCGGAAAGGTATCTGGCCACGAAACAGGTGTCGAGGCCCCCACTAAAGGCCAGAACGATCTTTTTGCGGGTGGAGTTGTTTTTCTTTGTCATGACGATGGTTTTTTTCCGGGTTAAAAATCATTGCGGTACACAGACAGTCCTTCATTCCGGTCCTTGTGAGAATGTCATAGTTTTGGCATGACTCACATCCCTTCCAGAACAGGGGGTCTTGTGTTAATTGTGCATAAGTGACAGGGATATAGTCTAATTCCGCATTGATGCGCATGACAGCTGAATGGGTGGTCAATCCAAACAGTTTTGCCTGTGGGAAAAGTTTTCTGGAGAGTTGAAAAGCCCCTTTCTTAATTCTTTTTGCGATTCCCTTTCCCCGCATACCCGGTATCACGATCAGTCCTGAATTGGCCAGATACTTTTCGTGTTCCCATGTTTCGATGTAGCAGAAACCTGCCAGCTCATTTTCATAAAACGCCAAAACACCTTTGCCTTCAGAAATAACCCGGTTCAGGTAGGATACAGACCTTACGGCAAGACCAATGTCGCCCCTGGCAGC
>JAGXLL010000009.1 GCA_018334675.1 Bacteroidales bacterium
AACGTAGCCAACGTGCTGGTCGATAAGTTCGGCATCAACGGCATCAATACCGTAGAAGAAGATATAAAAGCCATGGCATAATCGGGCATAAAATAATCAAGCGCTTAGCGCTGCGCTAAGCGGTCCCAAAACCGGACACTTTTAGTGCTAAGCGCTGCGCTAAGCGCTAAAATTTTTTACTATGAAAACCACACACATCTCAGAAGCGGAACCCCGCAAGAATCCCCATGGTGTTGATGCACGCAAGCTTTATGACTCGGAGCATGCCATGGTCACCCATATCACACTGCAGCCGGGTGAGCAGTTGAAACGCCACATCACCCCGGTGGATGTATATTTTTATGTGCTGGAAGGAAAGGGCGTCATTGAGATCGGAGAGGAAACAAGCGAGGTGACTGCCGATACCCTTATTGACAGCCCCGCAAAAATCCCTCATTGCTGGTACAATAAGTCCGACCAGGTATTGCGGGTGCTGGTCAACAAGGTTCCCAAACCCCAAAAGCAAACGCAGATCCTCTAAGCAACTTTTTGCCCTTGGCACAGCACAGTCCCAAAACCGGACACTTTCAGCGCTTAGCGCAGCGCTAAGCGCTGAAAATGTCTGAGGGTGTTTTTAGGCGAACAGGAGCAAGCTGGCGGCCATCACGGCCATGCCGGCGACCATGCCGTATATGGCCCAGTGGTGTTTGCCGTATTCCCGGGCTGCCGGCAGCAGTTCATCCAGGGAGATAAAAACCATGATGCCGGCCACACCGGCAAAGAGGATGCCGAAGGTCAGCGGCGAGAGGAAAGGCATCAGGATCAGGTAGCCGATGACGGCTCCCACGGGTTCAGAAAGGCCTGAAAGAAAGGAGTACCAGAACGCCTTCTTTTTGTCTCCGCTGGCGTAGTAGATGGGAACAGACACGGCGATACCCTCGGGTATGTTGTGTATGGCGATGGCCACGGCTATGGCTACCCCCAGTCCGGGATCGCTGAGGGCTGCCGTGAAGGTAGCCAGACCTTCCGGGAAGTTGTGTATGGCAATGGCCAGGGCAGTGAAAAGGCCCATTTTCATTAGCTTCACATCCTTGACGATTTTGGATCCATTAGCTCTCAGCTGTTCCACTTTCCTTATTTCGTGGGGGTTCTCACCTGAAGGGATCAGGTAATCGATCAGCCCGATGAAAAGGATGCCCCCAAAAAACGACAAAACGGTCAGGTTGTATCCTGCTTGAGCGCCCAACTCTTCCACCAGCGCTTCCTTGGCCTTGAAGAAGATCTCTATCATCGATACATAGATCATTACCCCGGCTGAAAAACCCAGGGCAAGGGAAAGAAACCGGGTGTTGGTGGTTTTTGTGAAAAAAGCCAGCACGCTTCCGATGCCGGTTGATAATCCGGCAAAAGCCGTAAGTGCGAATGCCAGGAGTAAATTTTCACTCATTTTATCTTTTGTTTTGCGCCGTCTCCTGTAATGGGGTCATACACTGCTCCTGTATGAACCATGGTTATCCTTGCTTCACCGGTGGGACGGTCATTTAATCGTCACCTGCCGCCTCATATTCATGGTCGATGGAAAGGTTAACCTGTTTAGAGGCTTCTACGGCCAACTCGTCGCAACGCTCATTTTCCGTTATGTTGGCGTGCCCCTGCACCCAGTAAAGCCTGACATGATGCTTGCGGTAGAGTTCCAGCAGCCTCTTCCAAAGATCGGGATTTTTTTTCTTTTTAAAATCTTTTTTCTCCCAGTTGAAGACCCATCCTTTTTCGATGGCGTCGGCCACATATTTCGAATCGGTATAGATGGTGACCGTTGAGCCTTCTTTTTTCAGGGCCTCCAGGGCTTTTATCACTGCCAGCAGCTCCATCCTGTTGTTGGTGGTTTTGCGAAAGCCCTCCGAGAGCTCTTTGCGGTGCCTGCCGCTCATCAGTACCACCCCATATCCTCCCGGCCCCGGGTTACCCCTGGATGCTCCGTCGGTGTATACTATAATGTTGTGTGCCATAATGCAGTCAAGTCGAAAAAACCACCAAGGTTCCCGGGCCCGCGCCGAAGGAACACCTCTCCACTGCACTATGGGAATGGTTGGTAAGGTGTTCCTTCGGTTGGTGGCCTGTGGCTTAGTGGTTCAAGCTTATTGTTTTAATCCCTGCGGGATGTTATTTTATGATGGTCATTTCCTCGATCAGGCGGTCGGCGCCAGCAAACTTGTCAATCACGAACAAAACATAGCGAATGTCTACGCTGATGGTTCGCTGCAGACTGGGCTCAAACTGGATGTCGCCGGTCATGGCTTCCCAGTTGCCGTCGAAGGCTATGCCCACCAGTTCACCTTCAGCATTCATCACCGGGCTGCCTGAGTTGCCGCCGGTGATGTCGTTGTCGGAGATGAAGCAAACATGGAGTTGTCCGTTTGTTCCGTAGGGGCCATAATCTTTTTCTTTATACAACTCGTTGAGCTTGTCCGACACAATGAACTCCTTGTCGGAGGGATCTTCTTTTTGCATGATCCCTTCCAGGGTAGTGTAATAGTCATAGTGTACGGCATCTCTGGGATAATAATCGTTGACATCACCATAGGTCAGTCGCATGGTGAAGTTGGCATCCGGATAGAATTTCTTGTCGGGTTGCATCTCCCGCAGGCCCTGCATGAAAAGCCGCTGGCTCTTGCTGAGTTGCTGGTCAAAACTCCGGAATTTGCCCATCATGCTGCGTACCTTATCCTGGATGGATTGGGCTAACACGAATGCCGGGTCATTCTCCAGTGCTTCCAGGGAAGGGTCGTTCAGGAAGTCCTCCACCCGGTCCATAGAGACAAACATGGAATGATCAAACACCATACCGGCATATTCATTATAGTTGCCGTCATATAATTTTTCAACCCGCTGGAAGATGTCGGGCTTCATATTATCGGAAACATTCTCGTGGAAGATATCCATCATCTCGCTCATCAGCTTGCGGTCGGTAGGGGCATGGTAATCCTTGTAGAAGTCTTTCAGCCGCCCGCGAATACCTTTTATCTCGGCTTGTACAGCTTCGGTGCTGTCGGGATAGTTCTTCAGAACCTGGTAGAGCCCCTGGAAGCGGGAGGTGAAGCGGCCGATCTCAAATCCTCCGTAGAGGGCTTCATTGAGGTAAAGCACCGTCTTATAGTAATCTTTGCGGTTTTTGTAAGCTTCTTTGATGTTTTGCAGGGTATTGCCATATTTTTTCTGGCGTTCTTCATCCTGAGCCACCCATTTTCTGAAGCGGTCTTCCAGCTGTTGGCGGTCTTTGATCACATCCAGCCTGGTAAGGCCTTCGTTCTGGCCGATGCTGTATTTGTAATAATTGCTGACCCGGGATTGCTTGGAGGAATATTTGAGTTCCAGCTCCTCGCTTGAGTTCATGGATTTTTCCATGATGTCGAGGATCTTTTCTCTTACCTGGATGCGGGTGGGATTCACCAGGTTCCTGGCTTCCTTCACGCCATAGGAGGTCATATAGCGGTCGGTGCCACCCGGATAACCCAAGATCATGGTGAAGTCACCGTCCTTAAGTCCTTCCAGGGAGATGGGCAGGTGGTGGTCGGGTTTCAGCGGCTCATTCTCCCCGGAATAGGGAGCAGGCTTGCCGTCGGGGCCGGCATAAACCCTGAATACGCTGAAGTCACCTGTATGACGTGGCCACATCCAGTTGTCGGTGTCTCCGCCAAAATTGCCGATTGATTTGGGGGGAGCACCCACCAGGCGTACATCCTGATAGGTTTCGTATACCATCAGGTAAAACTCGTTGCCGGAGAAGAAAGGCTTCACATTGGCATTATAGTGGGTGTCTTTGGTTGCTTCTTGCTCGATTTGGGAAGTGACCTGCCGGATCTTAGCGGAGCGCTCAGCCTCGCTCATATCCCCTTCCAGGGCATCGTTCACCCGGCCGGTGACATCTTCCATGCGCACCAGGAAAGAGACGGTCAGGTCCTCGATCGGTTTTTCCTTTTCCATCGATTGGGCCCAGAAACCGTTTTTCAGGTAGTTGTGCTCCTGGGTGCTGACCTCATGTATGGCTCCTTCCCCACAGTGGTGGTTGGTGAAGATCAGACCCTTGTCGGAGACGATCTCGCCGGTGCAAAAACCGCCGAAATTGACCACCGCATCCTTGATACTGGATTGATTGATGTTGTAGATATCTTCTGCGGATAATTTAAGTCCCATTTCCTGCATGCGGTCCATGTTCATCTTTTCCAACATGGTCAATAGCCACAAGCCTTCATCGGCCTTTGCTGCAAAGCTGATGGTTATCAAAAAACCTAATAATAAACTTGTTACCTTCTTCATCATTTTTTTATTTGTTTTTGCATTGGACATAATGGATGAGCTTCGTGTGATGTTAGAAAGGCTTTGTTTTTGCCTAAGGGGAAACAATCAACGAATGTAAGCATTTATATTCTAAATAAAAAGAATTAGGTTTGCAGATAAACAGCACTGGGGGCTATGATGGAATCAAACAAAAGGGACATTCGGGCATTGACTGAAGAGGAGCTGAAGAGCTTCTTCACTGAGCACGGGTATAAGCCTTTTCATGGCAAGCAGGTTTACGAATGGCTATGGAAGAAGGCAGCCACGGAGTTTTCTGTCATGTCGAATCTTTCGAAGGAGGCCAGGCAGCTTCTGGACAACCGTTTCCGGATCGACCGGCTTACTCTTTATCAGGAGCAGACCAGCAGGGATGGCACTGTGAAGATGGCTTTTCAGACGGCAGACGGCGAACTGATTGAGAGCGTGCTGATCCCCGGCAAAGACAGGGCTACCGCATGCATCTCCTCGCAAATAGGCTGTAAGTTGGCTTGCACCTTTTGTGCCACCGGCAAGATCCCATTCAAGAGGAATCTGACTGTGGGTGAGATCTATGACCAGGTTATAGCTGTCAGGCAGAAAGCGCTTGATCTATACAACATATCGCTTTCCAACATTGTTTACATGGGGATGGGAGAGCCGCTGCTCAATTACGACGGGGTTAGCGGATCCATTGCCGTTCTTACCGGTGAAAAAGGCCTGGGCATCTCCCCCCGCCGCATCACCGTTTCTACAGTTGGCATTCCCGATGTCATAAGGAAACTGGCCGACCAAGGTATCCGCTCTGAGCTGGCAGTCTCCCTGCACTCGGCTTTGGACGCAACACGCTCGCAGCTGGTTCCGATCAACAGACGATACGGGCTGGAAACGCTGAAAGAGGCTCTGCAGCATTTTAACAGGGTAACCGGCAAACGCATTACTTTTGAATATTTGCTGATGCGGGGCGTGAACGATCAGCTTTCCGAGGCCCGGGCGCTGGCTGATTATTCCCGGAACTTTCCCGTAAAGATCAACCTGATCGAATACAATGAAGTAGAGGGAACCGGTTTTCAGAAATCCGATGCTGAGCAAACCCAGGCGTTCAAGGAATTGCTGGAGAGCCGCAACATGATCGTTAATCTGCGACGCAGCCGGGGCGAGGACATTGATGCGGCCTGCGGTCAACTGGCTGGCAAAGGGAAAAAGAGTTGACCCGGCTGACTATTACTCTTCCTCGTTTTCAGGCGGCTCGAAGCTGTAGGCAATGCCTTCAATATAAAAAGTGGGCACCTCTCCAAAACCACCCTGCGACTCTTCTTTGGTAACCAGGATCATCACGCCTCCCATATTAGCTGCACGTCTTTTCATCCGGATGGTGGCTGTGCGTTCTGCCGATTTGGTCGTGCGGTTGCGCGATGAGGATTTACCTTTCACCTCTCCAACCTTGTAGAGGTCTTTCACCGCACTTTTATCCCGGGTGAGCACCACATTCTTCCAGTCGTTTTGGTCTATGTTTTCTACCAAAGGTTTATTGAAGATTTCCTTACGGCCGGAATCAAAGATGATCTTTTGTATGTTTTTGGTCTTTAGTGTTTTGAGTTCACCGCTCTCGGGGTCTTCATATTTTACATCTGAATAAAAGATTCCTTTCACCTGTACGATCATCTTCCGTTGCCCCAACATATAAACGGTGTCCAATTTGGGTTTTTCCTGTGCAAATGCCGCAAAACAGCCCAAAATGGTAAGTGCCAGAAGAGTTATCTTTTTCATCATAATTGCAAAATTATCCAATAATATAATAAGATGTACAAAAATCTTGCTAAAAGAGTATTATTTTTGAATTCATTTTTCAACAAAAACCAATGGAAGCCAAAGGGGTCGAGCAATATCAAAAGCGTTACAGTCAATTTTCCTTTGATCATCAAAAGACCAGGAAGCAGTTGAATATTCTGGCCATTTTGAGGTTGGTAACTTTTGTGGCAGGGGCCTGGTGGGGGTACCGCTTGACAGCCCTTTATCTCTGGCCCGGAATAGCATTTGTGGGTGCCATGTTGGCATTGTTCATTTACCTGATCATCCTTTTCATTCGTAAAAAGAGGCACCTGGCCTTGCTGTCCAACCTGATACGCATCAATGCCAATGAAATTGAGGCCCTGAGGGGGTATGTGGGCAGTTTTGACAGTGGGGCGGAGTTCCAGGATCATGCCCATGATTTTGTCACGGATCTGGAGCTTTTCGGCGAGGGGAGCCTTTTCCAGCATATCAACCGTACTTCTACCTATGCCGGGAAGAATCAGCTGGCACATTGGCTGACCCATCTGCTCAAGCGTGAATCCGATATCGTGACACGCCAGCAAGCCATTCATGAGTTAAAAGGAATGCTTTCCTGGCGTCAGCATTTCACTGCCACCGGCTATCATCTTCAACCCGATCAATACCGGGACACACAACTCATTGCCTGGAGCAAGGAGCACCCAGGCATCAGCAATCATCCTGTGTTTCGTATAGGAAGATGGATGCTGCCCCTGCTCACACTAACCATTGCCGGCTTCTCTATTGCCGGGGTGTTGCCGGTGGGCTATCTGCTGGTGATGGTGGCCGTCAACCTCATCGTCCTGAGAAGGGCTTCCGGTAGGATAACCGGGCAACATCAGCGGGTTACCAGGCAAATTTCTACCCTGAAGAATTACAGCCTGCTGTTTCGCCATATCGAAAAGCAGGACTTTAAGGCGCAGGCCCTGCAGGATTTGAAGATGCACTTTTTCAGCAACCACCATGCGGCGAGCCGCCTTATCAAAAAACTCTCCCGCATCTCCGATGCCCTGGATAACCGTAATAACCTGATCATTGGCATTTTGCTCAACGTTTTTTTTCTTTGGGATATCCACCAGGTCACCCGGCTGGAGCACTGGCACAGCCGCTATGCCCCTCATATTGAGCACTGGCTGGATGCCCTGGGAAGCTTAGATGCTTTCCTGAGCCTGGCTGGCTTCTCCTATAACAATGAAGATTTCAACTTCCCGCGCATCAGCCAGTCCACCCTTTTTGAAGCCAGTAACATGGGCCACCCGCTGATCCCTAAAAACACGAGGGTCACCAACGACCTGGCCCTCGACCGGCAGGGTTGCACCATGATCGTGACGGGAGCCAATATGGCCGGGAAAAGTACTTTTTTGCGCACCATCGGGGTGAACCTGGTCCTGGCTATGGCCGGTTCGCCTGTTTGTGCCCGCGACATGAGCTTCCGGATCACCCATCTTTTCACCAGTATGAACATCACCGACTCGCTCACCCGCAACGAGTCCTATTTTTATGCGGAGATCAAAAGGCTCAAACAACTTACCGACCAGGCCTTGCACCAGGAGAACATGCTGGTATTGCTCGATGAGATATTAACAGGTACCAATACCCGCGACAAAGAAAAAGCCTCCCGGGCATTTGTCAAGCGCCTGCTTAAAATGAACATTACCAGCATCATTGCTACCCACGACCTCTCGCTGACTTCCCTGGAGCAAGACCATCCCGGTGCCATACGCAATACCTGCTTCGAAGTGGAACTGGAAAACGGCCATATGAAATACGATTACAAACTTCGCGAGGGTGTGGCCCAAAACATGAATGCCCTCGCTCTGCTCAGGGACATGGGCCTGATTTAGACTTCTTCCCAGAGTTATCCACACAATCCTGTTAAAATCTTGATGTTATATTTTTTTACAGGAAATAATTAACAATTTGCTCTGTCCTTGTTGAAAAATGCTTGATTGAAGAAGTATTCTTTTCTTTATTTTTACAAAAAATCAAAGGTTATGGTTGCAAACTATTCTGAGGACAGCATCAGAACATTAGAGTGGAAAGAACACATCAGGAGACGTCCCGGAATGTACATCGGCAAGCTGGGCGACGGTAACTCCCAGGATGATGGCATCTACGTGTTGCTGAAAGAGGTGATGGACAATTCCATCGATGAATATATGATGGGTTTTGGCAAGCGCATTGATGTGGAAGTCAAGGAACGCAGTCTTTCGGTACGCGATCATGGCCGGGGCATTCCATTGGGTAAAGTGCGGGAAGTGGTGTCCAAGATGAATACCGGTGCCAAGTATGACTCGAAGGTCTTCAAGAAATCCGTGGGGTTGAATGGGGTAGGTGTCAAGGCCGTCAATGCCCTGTCGGAGAAGTTCACCATCGAAGCCTACCGCGAAGGAAAGAAAACCACCGTGGTATTCTCCCGCGGGGAGTTGTTGGAGGAGCATCATGACCAGCCTACTGAGGAAGGCAATGGTACGATGGTGGCATTCACTCCCGATCATGAGCTTTTTGGGGATTACCATTATATTGAGGAGTTTGTGGAGAACATGCTTCGCAATTATGTATACCTCAATTCCGGGTTGATCATACGTTTTAACGGTCATGCCTTGTATTCGGAGAACGGGCTGAAGGATCTGCTCGAGGAGAACATGAGTTCGGAAGGGTTATATCCGATCGTTCATCTCAAAGGCGAGGATATTGAGATTGCCCTGACCCATGGCAATCAATACGGTGAGGAATATTACAGTTTTGTCAACGGCCAGCATACCACCCAGGGCGGCACCCATCTGAATGCTTTCCGGGAATCGTTGGTTAAGACCTTACGGGATTTTTACAAGAAGGATTATGAGGCCTCCGACATTCGTACTTCCATCATTGCGGCCGTGAGCATCAAGGTGGAAGAGCCGGTTTTTGAGTCGCAGACCAAGACTAAGCTGGGCTCCAAGGATGTTGAACCCAATGGTTCTTCCATCCGCAACTTCATCAATGATTTTGTCAAGACGCGTCTGGACAACTACCTCCATATGAATCAGCAAACGGCAGACATATTGCTTAAGAAGATCGTGGAGTCGGAGAAAGAGCGTAAAGAGATCAACAGTGTGAAGAAGCTGGCTAAGAAACGGGCGAAGAAGGCCAACCTGCACAACAGAAAGCTCCGCGATTGCCGGATCCATTATAACAGCACGCATGAGCGGAGGATGGAATCCACCATCTTCATCACCGAGGGAGATTCGGCCAGCGGATCCATCACCAAGGCCCGGGATGTCAACACCCAGGCCGTCTTCAGCCTGAAGGGCAAGCCTTTGAATACCTTCGGGCTCACCAAGAAGATCGTCTATGAGAATGAGGAGTTTAACCTGCTGCAGGCGGCCCTGAACATTGAAGAAGGCCTGGAGAACCTGCGTTACAACAATATTGTGATCGCCACCGATGCCGATGTCGACGGCATGCACATCCGCTTGCTGCTGATCACCTTTTTCCTGCAGTTTTTCCCGGACCTGGTCAAGAACGGCAACCTGTATATCCTGCAAACGCCTCTTTTTCGTGTCAGAGATAAGAAACAGACCCTGTATTGTTATAATCAGGAAGAGAAAGATCAGGCCGTAAAGAAGCTGGGCAGGAAGGCGGAAGTAACCCGTTTCAAGGGGCTGGGAGAGATCTCGCCCGACGAGTTCAAGCGTTTTATCCGCGAAGATATCCGCCTGGAGCCGGTACGCCTGCATAAGGAAGATGCCATCAAACACCTGCTTTCCTTCTATATGGGCAAAAACTCCCTCAAGAGGCAGGAATTCATTGTGGATAACCTCAGAGTTGAAGAGCAACTCACAGAAGCCTGATCCAGGCTTGCTCATTCAAGTACCGCACCGATTGACCATTTTTTGTTAAGGCAATAGGATTATGAGTGATTATATAGACGATAACCATCACAACGAGGAATTTGACTCCGGTCCTCAACAAGAGGAGCCCGGCAGCAATGGAGAGCCTATGCACCGCATCACCCATCTCTCCGGCATGTATAAGGATTGGTTCCTGGATTATGCTTCTTATGTGATCCTGGAAAGGGCTGTGCCCCATCTGAACGATGGGCTGAAGCCTGTTCAGCGCCGGATCCTGCATACCATGCGCCAGATGGATGACGGCCGGTACATCAAGGTAGCCAACATCATTGGTTATACCATGCAGTATCACCCCCATGGTGATGCTTCCATCGGTGAGGCCCTCGTTCAGCTGGGACAGAAAGATCTGCTGGTCGATACCCAGGGTAACTGGGGCAATATGATGACGGGTGACAGCTCCGCTGCACCCCGGTACATCGAGGCCCGTCTATCAAATTTTGCCCGGGAGGTAGTTTTTAATCCCAAGACCACCCAATGGAAGACGTCCTACGACGGCCGCAACCAGGAACCCATCACCCTGCCGGTGAAGTTCCCCCTTTTGCTGGCACAAGGCGTGGAGGGCATTGCCGTGGGTCTGGCTTCCAAGATCCTGCCCCACAACTTTAATGAGCTCATCGAGGCAGCCATCGCCTACCTCAAGGGCGAATCATTCACCCTCTGTCCCGATTTTCCCACCGGCGGCATTGCCGATTTTTCCAGATACAACGATGGCAAACGCGGGGGCCAGGTGAAGATACGGGCCCGCATAGAAAAACGCGATAAAAAGGCTTTGGCCATTACCGAGATACCTTTTGGCAAAACCACCAACTCCCTGATCGATTCCATCCTCAGGGCCAATGACAAAGGAAAGATCAAGGTCAAACGCATCGACGACAATACCGCCGAGGAAGTGGAGATCCTGATCCACCTGTCCAATGGAACGTCCCCCGATAAGACCATCGATGCCCTGTATGCCTTCACCGATTGTGAAGTGGCTATATCTCCCAATGCCTGCGTAATAGACGACTTCAAGCCCCGCTTCATGGGTGTCAGCAACATGCTGACCATCTCGGTGAACAATACCCGTGAGTTGCTCCGCCAGGAGCTGGAGATACGGAAAGGAGAGCTCCAGGAAAACTGGCATATGTCGTCCCTGGAGAAGATTTTTATCGAAAACCGCATTTATAATGACATTGAAGAATGTGAAACATGGAAGGACATCCTGGAAACCATCGATACGGGACTTGAACCATTCAAGGACCAGCTTATGCGAAAGGTCACCCATGATGACCTGGTGAAGCTCACCGAGATCAAGATCAAACGCATCTCCAAATACGATTCTAAAAAGGCCGACGAATACATCCGCAAAATTGAGAAGGAGATTAAAGACATCAACAGCAAGCTGGCTAAGCTAACTCAATATACCATTCAGTATTTTCAGCGGATCAGAAAGAAGTTCGGCAAGGGAAAGGGACGTAAGACCGAGATCAGGAACCTGGAAGCCATTGAAGCCACCACGGTGGTGGAAGCCAACGAGAAGCTCTATGTGCACCGGAAGGACGGGTTTGTCGGCACCGGACTGAAGAAGGCCGAGTATGTAGGGGAGTGCTCCGACATCGATGAGATCATTGTCTTCCGTAAGGATGGCCACTACCTCATCACCAAGGTCGAAGAAAAGATCTTTGTGGGCAAGGACATCCTGTATGTGAAGGTTTTTAAGCGTAATGACGAGCGCACCATATATAATATCATATACCGCGATGGGCTGAACGGCTCCATCATGATGAAACGATGCCCCATATCGGGTATCACCCGCGATAAGGAATACGATATCACCAAAGGTACCAGCGGGTCCAGGATATTGTATATGAGCGTCAACCCCGATGGGGAGGCCGAGAAGCTGAAGGTTTACCTGCAGCCTAAACCCAGGTTGAAGAAGAAGATGCTGGAGATGGATTTCAGCGAACTGGCCATCAAGGGCAGAGGGGCCCAGGGCAATATCCTTACCAGGCATGCGGTCCATAAGATCGTGCTCAAAGAGAAGGGCACACCTACCTTAGGAGGTAAGAAGATCTGGTTCGACGAGGAGGTGCTTCGGCTTAACACCGACGGCCAGGGCAAATACCTGGGAGAATTCGGCGGTGATGATAAGATCGCGGTGATCACCAACCGGGGAACCGTGAGATTTACTTCCTATGATCTGACCAATCATTATGAAGATGAGATCCGTGTGATTGAAAAATACAACCCGGATAAAGTATTCTCGGCCATATATTTTGATGCCGACCAGGGATACTTTTATGTGAAGCGTTTTCAGCTGGAATATACGATCAAGGAAGCAAGCCTGATAGGAGAAAATAAGGACTCCTACCTGCTTCACCTCTTTGAGGATACATATCCCCGGGTGAAGCTTGAATTTGGCGGCAAGAACAAGAGAAAGGAAGATCAGGAAGTCCCAATATACGAATTCATAGGAGAGAAGAGTTACAAAGCCAGGGGCAAGCGCCTGACCCAGGCCGAGCTGAAGAAGATCCATGTTTTGGACCCCCTGCCTGAGGAAGAGGAGAAGGACGAGGGCGATGATGCGGACGAGAGGGATCAGATGAGCCTGCAATTTTAAATTCGTGCAGACACCATGAAGGTTTTTTTAATTGGCTTTATGGGCAGTGGTAAAACTACAGCAGCCAGGAGGCTGGCAGCCAGGATGAATTGCGGATGGGAAGATCTGGATCATATCATAGAGCAGGAAACGGGCATGTCCATTGCTCAGATTTTCAGGGATAAAGGGGAGCAAGCTTTCAGGGATCTGGAAAGTCGTTATTTGAAAGAAGGGGTATCCCGCCCGCTGGGTGTGCTGGCTACAGGAGGTGGTACCCCATGCTACCACGAAAATATGCAATGGATGAATCGGACGGGGATCACCGTCTACCTGAAAATGACTGCGGAGCAGTTGTTTTCCCGGTTGAAAGAGACCCGCAGCAACCGCCCCCTGCTGAAAGGATTAAATGATGAGGATCTTTTGCATTATATCGTTCAAAAACTCAGGGATCGTGAGCCTTTTTACAATATGGCCCATATTCATATACCCGGTTTCAACCTGGATGTTAGATCGTTGGAAGATAAAATTTATGCCCGGCTGAAACAATAATATGTCGCTCTCAAGAGTAATTATCTTGAAGAGGGGAGGTTTTGGAGGGCTGTGCATCAGTAATCAAGAATACTTGTTGATAAAAATATTTTTTCAATCTTAAATGGGGTTTATGAACATGCCAAAAGCATCAAAGAACACTCCGTCAGTGGTTAATTTTCTGCGTTGAAAACTTAAATTAAATGTTAATAAAAACAGGCTGATGGCTCTTTGCCGGTAGGGTTTCAATTCATAACTTGCGTAAGTCGTGTAAACACTCTGTGAATTTTAAATAGCATAAAAAAAATTATATATCCATGTACATTAAAGGCAAAGCAACGGAACAGGACACGAAAAAGACAGGATCCTCGATGGAGAAGTATAAGACATACACGTACGACGAGGCTTTCAAGAGTTCACTGGAGTATTTCAATGGCGATGAACTGGCGGCCCGGGTATGGGCAAATAAATATGCCCTGAAAGACTCTTATGGTAATTTATTTGAGAAGAATCCCGATGACATGCATCGGAGGCTGGCTAAAGAGATTGCCCGGATTGAGAACAAGTATCCCAATCCGATGGGCGAGGAGGAGATTTACGAGTTGTTGAGGGGGTTCAGGTACATTGTCCCTCAGGGAGGACCGATGGCTGGTATCGGCAATGACTATCAGATCGCCTCTTTGTCCAACTGTTTTGTGGTAGGCAGTGGTGCCGATTCATACGGAGGGATCATGAAAACCGATCAGGAGCAGGTTCAGTTGATGAAAAGGCGGGGAGGAGTAGGCCATGACCTGTCTCACATTCGTCCTTCAGGCAGTCCTGTCCTGAATAGTGCTTTGACCTCCACGGGTGTGGTGCCTTTCATGGAACGTTTCTCCAACTCCACCCGTGAGGTGGCCCAGGATGGAAGACGCGGTGCCCTGATGCTGACCATCTCCATTAAACATCCGGATGCCGAGAGCTTTATCGATGCCAAGCTGGAGACCGGGAAAGTCACCGGCGCCAATGTCTCCGTTAAGATCGACAATGAGTTCATGGATGCGGTAATCAACAACAAACCTTATCAGCAGCAGTTTCCCATTGACGCTGATAATCCTGCATACAAACAAACCATTGACGCCCGCGAGCTGTGGCAGAAGATTGTCCATAATGCCTGGAAATCGGCCGAGCCCGGCATCCTCTTCTGGGATACCGTGACCAACGAATCGGTGGCCGACAGCTATGCCGATAAAGGCTTCCAAACCGTATCCACCAATCCCTGCGGTGAGATACCCCTTTGTCCATACGATAGTTGCCGTTTGCTTGCCATTAATCTATACAGCTATGTGGATCAGCCTTTTACAGAGCAGGCCAAGTTCAATTTTGAGAAGTTCAAAAAGCATGTCGCCTATGCGCAGCGCATCATGGACGACATCATCGATATAGAGGTGGAAAAGGTAGATGCCATTATCCATAAGATTGAAGATGATCCCGAAGATTTCGAGATCAAGCGGGTGGAATACAATATGTGGCAAAACATCCGGAAGAAGGCCCGTGAAGGAAGGAGAACCGGGGTAGGCATCACCGCCGAAGGGGACATGCAGGCCGCTCTGGGTTTGACCTACGGAAGTGAGAACGGCATTGATTTTTCCGAAGAAGTGCACAAAACCATCGCTCTGGAAGCATACCGCTCCTCGGTCCAGCTGGCCAAAGAACGCGGACCCTTCGAGGTATATGATTCCGAGAAGGAAAAGCACAATCCCCTGATCAATAGGTTGAAGGGAGAAGATGAACAACTGTACAAGGACATGCTGCAATACGGAAGGCGCAACATTTCCTTGCTCACCATTGCCCCCACCGGTACCACCAGCCTGATGACGCAAACCACCTCCGGCATTGAACCGGTCTTCATGCCGGCATATAAACGCCGTCGGAAGGTAAACCCCAGTGATACGCAAAGTAAAGTAACCTATGTCGATGAAGTAGGCGACTCCTGGGAAGAATACAATGTATTCCACCATAAATTCATCGACTGGCTGCAGATCCATGGTTATGATCCTCAGGAGGTACGCAAATATAATGATGACCAGATCGACGAAGTGATCGCCAAGACACCTTATTATCAAGCCACATCCAACGATGTGGACTGGGTCAGCAAGGTGAAGATGCAGGGACGCATCCAGAAGTGGGTGGATCATTCCATCAGTGTGACCATCAACCTGCCTGAGAAGACTCCGGAGGACCTGGTGGGTAAGCTCTATATCACCGGCTGGCAAAGTGGCTGCAAAGGCATCACCGTATACCGCGAAGGTTCGAGAAGCGGTGTTCTGATCAGCAACAAGGGTGATAAGAAAGAAGACACCGGCTCAATAAAAAGGCCCAGGGCGCTTGATGCCGAGATCATACGTTTCAAGAACGAGGAGGAAGACTGGATCGCCTTTGTGGGGCTGAAAGATGACCGTCCCTATGAGATCTTCACCGGACTGGCCGACGAGGAAGTACTTCCCATCCCGAAATCCGTGACCAAAGGCAAGATCATCAAGGTGAAGAAAGACAGCGGATCCAGCCGTTATGACTTCCAATACACCGATAAGTTTGGGTATGAAAATACCCTGGGGGGCATCTCCCATATGTTCAACACAGAATTCTGGAATTACGCCAAGCTTATCTCCGGTGTGCTGCGCCATGGCATGCCTCTGCCCGACGTGGTGAACCTGGTTTCTTCTCTGAGCCTGAACACCGAAACCATCAATACCTGGAAGAAAGGGGTGGAAAGGGCACTGAAACGCTACATCCCCGACGGAACCAAGGCAAGAAGGGGAACCAAATGCGAAAGCTGTGGATCGGAAAGCCTGATATACCAGGAAGGATGCCTGATATGTCAGAGCTGCGGATTTTCCAAGTGCGGATAATTACCCCTGTACCTCTCCCTGTTGAAGCATCCCTCTGTTTCCCCGGTGGGATGCTTTTTTTATGATTGCAGGATTTTTGTTATATTTTACTTCTTTTTGGTTAATATTGCCGCACCAATGTGTTAATGTCACTTAACTTCAACAGGCATGTGGTATACCCCGCGGCGTAATGTGAGCAATGTAACGGGGCTGCAGGTGGTCAACATTTTGCGGTTCATCACCTTTCTGATCATTGCTATTGTTTTCACCAAGATTGGTGTCTCCAAGGAGCAGATCGGCCTGTTTGAGATGTCGCTGTTCATCGTGAGTGTGTCCAACTTCTTCTGGGTTACGGGGATCATCCAGGCTTTTTTGCCACTTTATAAAGGCAGCCGGACCTTTGGGGATCTGGCCAACGAGGATGAGCGCCGGTCGCCGGAGATCTTTAATACCTACCTGACGCTGATCGCTTTCAGCCTTTTTGTCTTCACAGTGGGGCTGGTGTTGCAGGACCATTTCTCCGTTTTCGGTCATAGCGGAAAGGTGCCCCTGCTCAATGTCACGCTCTGGTATTTGCTGCTCAGCAGTCCCGCCAACCTGGTGGAGTACATCTACATGGTGCGCAACAAGTCGGGCAATACCCTCAGCTATGCCTACATCACCTACACCGTTCAGCTTGTCGCCGCTATAGTGCCTCCGATATTAGGCTACAATGTCATCTGGTCGCTGCGTGGCCTGGTGGTGGTAGCTGTGATACGTAATATATGGCTTTTAACCCTGATCTACAACTATGCCAGCATTCGCTTTTCCTTTTCCTTTGTCAAAGAGCTGCTTTATTTTGCCACCCCCTTGCTGGTAAGTGCCCTGATTAGTGGTTCGGCGCAGTATGTGGACGGATTGGTGGTTTCGATCCATTTCCCGGCCGAGAAATTTGCTGTTTTCCGTTTCGGCGCCAAGGAGCTGCCCTTTGTGATCATGCTGGCCACCGGGCTGAGCAACGCCATGCTCACGGAGTTCTCCACCAAGGAGAGCCTGCAAGATACCCTGGTCAAGATCCGGCGCAAGTCACTGCGCATCATGCATACTATGTATCCGCTCTCCCTGGTTTTGCTTTTGTTTGCCGATCCGCTGTACAAGTTTGTTTTCAGCCCTGAATTTACCCGGAGTGCCGATATCTTTGTGGTATACTTACTCACCATTCTGAGCCGGCTGCTGTTTCCCCACACCATTTTGATGGGCATGAAGAAGACGCGCGCCGTGCTCAGGGTGTCGGTCATGGAAGTGCTGATCAATGTGGGCCTCAGCTTATGGCTGGTGAACCATTACGGGGCGGTTGGCGTGGCACTGGCTACCATCATCGCCTATTTCCTGGCCAAGGTAGTCCTTATTATCTACAATTATGTGCGGTTGGGCATTGGCCCGCAGCAATACATTCCCATCAAGTGGTACCTGTTTTACAGCGTGGCCCTGGGCACGGTTTTCGTGCTGCTCGACCGGGGTATCATCGTTATATGATCCTGCCGTGCGTTCTCTTGCTGAATCAACACCGGAAAGCGGATTCGCCCGCTAAAATGATTCCATGAAAAAGGGGCGGTGCCTCCCCGAATCGGCTAGCCTTTATAGTTTTTCAATACATCCAGCACATAGTCGATGTCTTGCTCGGTGTGGTCGGCACAAACCTGGAAGCGGATCTCTTCATCCCCCTGTGGAACAACCGGATAACTTAATCCTGTAGCAAGGATGCCCTTTTCGCTGAGGTATTCCACCATAGCCTTGGTCTTTTGGGTATCCCTTACCATGAGGGGAACAACCGGGTGAGCTCCTTCAATGGTCTCATAGCCCGCATCTTTGAGTCCATTCTGGAATCGCCCGGTCATGTTGCTCAAATGCTTGAGGATACCCCGTCCCTCTTCTGAATCAAGGATATCAACGGCCCGGATGGCGGCCTCACATTCCGAGACGGTGATGGGGTTTGAATAAACATAGGTGGGAGCTGTTTCCCTTAGGTAAGTGATTACCTCGGAGGAAGAAACCACGTAACCGCCGTTCACACCAAAAGCCTTGCCCAGTGTTCCTATCAGCACATCAACCCTGGAGTTGGTGTATTCCTCGGTGCCCCTTCCTGTATTGCCGATGGCACCCACACCGTGTGAGTCATCTACTATAGAGATGACCCCTTCCTCAAAATGATCGTTGTATTTCTCACAAATCTCAGTGAGCCGGTCCAGCGGGGCATGGTCGCCACGCATGCTGAAGATGCCGTCGGTGATGACCAAAGCCCTTTTGGCCTTGCCCACACTTTTTTTCAGTGCTGCCTCCAGCTCTTCCATGTTGTTGTGCTGGTAGATCTCTTTAGCAATGGGCTTGCCCAAACGAATGGCATTGATGATGCAGTTGTGGTTCAGCTCGTCGCTGATCAGAACCGTTTCTTTCGTGGTAAGCGGATAGACCACACCCAGGCTGGTGGCATAGGCCGAGCTGAAAATCATTCCTTCCTGACGGTCGTGAAAACGGGCCAGGCGGCTCTCCAAATTGATGTGGGGGGTATAGGTCCCGACAATGAACCTGACGGCACCCGGCCCTACTCCAAACTCCTTGGCACCCTTCTCTTCTGCATCGATCATGTCCTGGCGAAGCGACAGCCCCAGGTAAGAGTTGGCATTCATGCGGATGAATTCTTTATCGCCGTAACCTTCCAGCAGGTATCTCGGGCCACGGCCCTGACCGGGTGAGATGATTTTTCGGACGACTTTTTCTTTGCCTTTGGCTCTTCCGCTTTCTTCCAACTGCTGGACGTGGCTGGAGAGCGCCTGGTTCAATTTATCGAGTGCCATAAAACCTCCTTTTTTATTGAGATATGGATTATAATCCTTTAGTGTCTAGTAATTTATATGCCTTCACTTTGGGATGGTAAATTTATGAAATTCTGTGGAAACTAACGTGACTGCAAAGCGGAATTTTATTGCAGCCCGACCTGTTATAGATCACCTGTAAAGTTTTTGATTTATATTATATTAGTGAACAAATTCTGCATGAATCACAAAACTCTTTGATAATGAAAAAAATATTGGTTATAGGAGCAGCTGGTCAAATTGGTACCGATCTGACCAGTGAGCTCAGAAGCCGTTTGGGTGGGGATCAGGTTGTTGCCTCCGACATCAAGCTGGCCCCGCAGGATATCATGGAAGGTGGGCCCTTTGTCAAGCTGGATGCTATGGATAAGAAGAAACTCGAGGGGATCATTGATGAATATGGCATCACTGAAATTTATCATTTGGCCGCCATTCTTTCCGGCAATGCCGAGAAGAATCCCAAGTGGGCCTGGGATTTGAACATGAACAGTTTGTTCAATGTTCTGGATGTGTCCAGGGCCAAGGGCATCACCAAAATATTCTGGCCCAGTTCGATGGGGGCTTTCGGGCCCACCACCCCGGAATGGGATACCCCTCAAATCACGATTATGGAACCCACCACGGTTTATGGAATCAGTAAGCTGGCCGGTGAGCGTTGGGTAGAATATTATCACCGCAAATACGGCATGGATATCCGGAGCCTTCGTTATCCCGGACTGATCAGTTATAAGACAGAAGCAGGCGGGGGTACCACCGACTATGCTGTGGAGATCTTCTATCAGGCTATCAAATGCGGCAAGTATGAATGTTTTCTTTCCGAGGACATGGCCCTTCCGATGATGTTCATGGATGATGCCGTAGAGGCGACTATACAGTTGATGGAGGCACCCGCCGGCCAGATTCGGGTACGTTCCAGCTACAACCTGGGAGGCATCAGTTTTACACCTAACCAACTGGTGGAGGAGATCCGTAAATACATACCTGAACTGGAAGTGACTTACCAACCCGATTTTCGTCAGGAGATCGCTGAGTCATGGCCCCGCCGTATCAGCGATGAGGCTGCCCGCAAAGATTGGGGCTGGCAGCAACAATATGATCTGGAAAAGATGACCCGCGTGATGATCGAAAAGATCCGCGAGAAGATGCAAAAGTAATACGGGGGTCCGGCGCTATTCAGGGTGAGCGGACCCATTTGGTATGATATCCGGCACTTTTGAAGGCTTTTCGGATCATCGCCTCATGTCTCCCTCCATAGAGCTGTTGGTCGGTGCGCAGCAGGGCATAGAAAAAATCAAACCAGGCAGGCTGATCCGCTCCTCCAGGGGCAGCATCCTTCAGGTACGTATTCCGGCTTTTCAGCACCTGACCCATCTTTTTCATGGAATGAACAACCAGGGAGTCGGCAACGCCGGCTCCTGCTTTTTCACGTAGCTTCCATAACGGGTGGGTGATGAGCATCCCCGTTTGGTGGGTCATCAGGATCCGGGTAGTACAGCGGGAGGCCCGTTTTTTGTTGAGGGTATAAAGCTTCCGGAGTGCCTCGTGACAATCCGTGCTGTCGGAGAGCGACTGTTCCAGGTCGCGCAGGAAATCCTCATAGTAATATTTATCCCTCGGATACTGCACCGGTTTGGAGGCATCCCGAAGCAGGGGGCCCCGCAGCATTCCTTCACCCACCACCGGATGACCGGCCATGGTAACGGTAAAATACTCCATCAAGCCATTGTGCAGCATGGAAAAGACATTGCCAATGGCCAGGGTGTCATCGAGCTGGCAGAAGGCCCGGTGACCCACTTCATGATAAATGACCGTGGGTGATACACGGGCCCTGGGATTCAGAATATACTGGCTGGCACTGCAGTTGATGTAATCCCCCAGATAGAGCTCCAGTTCCCGGTACTGCTCTTTCTCCTTAAAGTTTAGCAGGTTGCCGAATCTTTCCCTGTAGTAGTCGATGGCGTAAAGGGTGTGGTAGGCTGAGAAGATGGCATAGAACTCGGGTGTATGGGGTTCGAGGATAATCCTGTTGTTGTCCCGGTTGAGATTCATCGCTACGGGTGTGCCATGCAATTCCTGCAGCTCCGGGATGTCTCCGGCGAAACTGACCGAGTCGAGCTGATAAACATGCAACGAATCGATATAGGAGTGGTGGATCTCACCCCGGTCATTCACAAAACCCACCTGAATGCTGTCCAGCACCAGTGTTCCGTTCTGGTGCACCAGGGTAACTGTTTGGCGGGGGGTCTGTGCTGAAAGCTGCTGAACCCCAAAGCATAAAGCCATGCATACGACCACAACAATCCACCGCAGGAACATGAGATACCTCCATTCAGATTAAACAGATTCAAATTTAGGTATTCTTTGCTGATTTACCACAGATGCTTCAGGTTATCGCCCTGTTCAAGACGGGCTACAGGATAGCGGCCGATGATGCTTTTTGACCATTGTGAATGGTTGAAGATGTATTCGAGCTGGGCCATATGATCCCGGGCAAACCCGGGATCCTGCTGTTTTTTTTGAAGGTATTGCTCTTTCAGCTCCGGATGAGTCTCCAGGTAGCGCTTGGCATTTGTCTCGAAGGTCACACCCGGATGGTTCCAGTCCCTTCGCTCCAGGCAGGGATCGAAGAAAGCCCAGCGGAAAAAGGAATCTTTTCCCTCTGGTTCAAGCATCTGCACAATGTATTCATTGCGGATCTGATTGACCGGCACCACATAATCTCCTTTGTAGAAAGACAACTCTTCCTGCTGCTTGCTTACTTCCACCTTGTTGTGGTAGTAGCGGCCCTGGTAGGAGCTCTTCAGATGGTCGTGGTTGGTGATGTAATAAGATTGGACCTTCAATAGCGTATCCTTGTTCAGCCGGTGCATCAGGGCACCGTTGATCTTCATCCTGTGGATGACATGTCGCCAGGCCTGTGGTATGATATAGTAATCGGGGGCTTTCACCTGGCTTACCGGATTATAATGGCTGTAGAAGGGTATGGTATCTTCAAAAGGCTTCGAATGGTCGTAACCCTTGTACTGCAGACCAGTCAGCTTACTGGTGATGGTCCCCTGTCGGTATCCCATGAAATGCAGAGGTCTGGAACGGGAAGTATCCAGTTTATAATCCAATGTATAGGTCTGTTTCCTGCGGATGTTTTGCTGCGCTTTATGCCTGAGGCGGCTGATTTCTTCTCCATGGGTACTGGTGAATTCACTTAGCTTCGTGATGAAATGGTATACCGACCTGACCCGGTCAGGGTAAGGCTTATAAACGTGATTTTCGGTCATAAAGCCCAGCACCTGGAACATCTGTGCATATCCGGTGGAGACCCGGGGTGATTGCAGGTAGGAGATGATGCCATTCTCGGGATTGCGGTTGTTGAACATCACGTAAGGGATCATCTCGTAAGGGGTCTCCTTCATACCCTGGTAAAGGGCAGGCAGCATCTTTTCGCGCAAAAACCCCTCGAGTACCGTCGGTAAGGTGCTGGGCTGCACCGGTATCAGGGTGATGGTATGCTGATGGTCGGAGCCGTTGGTGGTATGGGTGTCCAGAAAAACATCGGGTTGCCAGATCTGGAAAATAGAAGCCAGGCTTTGGGCATTTTGGGAGTCCTGTTTGGAGTAGTCGCGGTTTAGATCCAGGTTTCTGCGGTTTCCCCTTCTGCCCCGTTCTTCGGGGGAGTTCTGGTTGGACCGTATATAAGGGGTCCGTTTCAGTGCCCCGCCAACCGAATATACAGGTACGATGCAAATCACGGTGTTCTCCAGATATCGGCCCATGCCATCCTTGTTGAGCAGGATGTCGTTGGCGAACTGCAGGCTGGCATCGATGCCGCAGGGCTCGCCGGGATGTACCCCATTGTTGACGAGTATTACCCGCTTGTTTTTTTTATGAATCGAGTTGGGCTGGAAATCTTTGTCGCGCGAGATCACAAAAAGATGAAAAGGCTTGCCGGCATCGGTGGTACCCTGCTCGAGCAGCCTGGCCGTTTCAAAGGTATTATCCAACTTTTCATACTTATGGATGGCTTCCTGATAGGTTACCGTTTGGTTGGTTTCCCAGGAAAGCTGAATCACATCTTTTTCAGGATTGCCGGGGTTGCATGAAGTGATAACAAGTACAAGCAACATCACCGGGAGGAGCTGAGGGTTCCGGACCGATATTTTCATGTTGGGTGTTTTTAATATAGACCCCTTGGACGATGGAGAAGGCTGAAGGTTTAGCCTACTGAAGCCGGAAGTCTTTTCGCTGGCGGGTGCTCTGTCCCCGGTGCTTGTTTTTGGCCTGGCCGTTGTTTGTTTTTCGTTTCCTGGCTTTTTTTTCTCCCTGGCCGGGATGGGGAAAATGATTGGCTTTTACCAGAACAGCGGGCGTCGCGGGTATCCGGGGAGGTTTGTTTGGTACAGGGGGATAATGCACGGAGGCTGTTTTTTGCTGGGAGCTGCATCCCCAAAGCAAACCTGCAAATAATATGAGCATAAAGATCTTTTTCATAACAGGAATTATACATGCAAAAAATGTTCCAAAGCCCTTATATGGCCGCCTGTTTTTTGGTTTTAGTAATTTGGCGGTAAGGAAATTAATTTCTTAGGTTTTTTCCTAAGGGGCATTGCCCGGAGAGGGGTTGATCTGTCGCTTGTACCATTGTTTCAGGTATTGCCCGATGGCGTGGGGATGATCTTCCTGGAGGAAATGTTTGCCTTCTCCGATATAGTATGTTTCGAGGTTTGACAAATGCCGGCGGCACCACGCTACAGCATGCCCGTCAATCATGGCACCGGGGTTTGCATAGAGCAGCAGCTTGGGGATAGAAGTATGCTGCAGCCATTGGCTGTAACGTGATAGGATGCGATAGGTTCTGGATGGTTTGCCGCTGATGGGGATTTCCCGGGGCCATATCAGCATGGGCTTTCGATGGCGCCACTTGCGGAAAGGTTTCTTGTAGTTCCTTTTTTCTGAAGGTGTCAGTTTTCTGATGATCAGCCGGGGCATGATCACATTGAGGAAGGCATTAAAAGCATATATGGTCAATTCTCCCGTCAGGGGCCATCTAAGCAGGCAAAAGCCTATGCGGTAAAGCGGTTTCAGGCTACTCCACTGCCAGGGCCTGATAAGGGCTTCCATAAAGGCGATACCTCGAATGTTACCGGGATTTTCCAGGGCATAATGAAAGCCCAGGGCCGAGCCCCAGTCATGAAGCACCAGGGTGATGCGGCTCAGCTCCAGCTTTTCGATGAAGGCTTTCAGATAATAATAATGGTCCTCAAAGCGATAAGACAGATGGGGCTTATGGGAATGCCCCATACCTATAAGATCCGGAGCAAGGCATCTTCCCTGGTCTTTCAGATGGGGCATTACATTACGCCATAGATAGGACCAGGTGGGGTTACCATGAAGAAAGAGAATGGGATCGCCCCGCCCCTCTTCGATGTAACTCATAATGGCTCCATGGACCCGGAGGGTTTTTATTTTTTCTTCAGGCATATTGCCCATATTTGTTCATGGCATATACACGGATGGCGGTTGCATTGGCGTGAAAACGATATTCTTTTTTCAGAGCGGAAGCATCCATGAAGTGATCCATTCCCCCGTAAATCAGATATTGCTTGAAATACTTGTAATGTTCCTTTCCGGCAATCCGCTCCACCATATGAATGGTCATTCGTGCGGGAAGCCTTACGTGCCCTTTAAACAGATAATCCACAAGGATCAGGTGCCCCCTGGGATGAACGACCCGCTGAGCTTCCGAGATGATCTGGCGGGCCACTTGCTCAGGTTTTTCGTGAAGGGCAAAACTGATAATGCCCACCTCAAAAGAGTTGTCTTTGAAATGCATCATGCTGGCATCCTGCTCATCGCAGGTGACCTTATCCCTTCCTTTGCGGGCTTGTCCCAGCATGGAACGGGAGATATCCACTCCGGTGATTTCGCTAAACCCCGCGCGTTTCAAATATTTGAGCTGATTGCCTGTGCCGCAGCATATATCAATGATGCTTTGGTGGGGAAGGTTTTCGACCACATCCACCACTTTCCTTCTTACCCGGTGCATCACCGCATGCAGCAAAGGGTCGTAAAGAGGAGCCAGAAATTTGTATTCATCCATCAGCCCGGGGGATTTGCAATAAAACCTGCCCTTTTTCAACGAAAAGGTTAGGATTTTTGTTGAATAGATTAATTTTATAAATTTAACATAAAAAGAGCTATTTACCATATCACTTTATTACGTGAAAGGAGGCAAACATGATTTACAGAGAATTAGGACAAAGCGGCATACAGGTGTCCGCCATAACCTTTGGAGCCTGGGCTATTGGTGGCTTTATGTGGGGCGGAAGTGATGAGAAGCAGGCCATTGGAGCTATCAGGCGAGGATATGATCTGGGTGTTACCACCATCGATACGGCGCCCATTTATGGCATGGGCCTGAGTGAGGAACTGGTTGGTAAAGCCGTCAAGGGCAACCGGGAAAACTATCAGATACTCACTAAGTTCGGTATGAGATGGAAAAAGACCGGTACGCAGAAAGACTTCAGTACTGATAAAGGATTCGAGAATTTGTGGAGCAATGTATACATGGATGGGACAAAAGAAAGTGTCATTCAGGAGGCTGAAGAAAGCCTGCGCCGTCTGGGAACCGATTACATCGATTATTATCAGATGCATTGGCCGGTGGACAATGCCCCTGTTGAAGAGACCATGGAGGCTCTGATACGGCTCAAAGAACAGGGTAAGATACGGGCAGCGGGGGTGTGCAATTTTTCTGCCGATCAACTCCGCGAAGCCGAAAAAACCGTGCGCATCGAAGCCGACCAGGTGCCCTACAGCATGGTCCGCCGGGAGATTGAAAAGGATGTGGTGCCTTATGTGCAGCAACATAGAAAGGGCATCATCGCCTACAGTCCCATGCAGCGAGGTCTGTTGACGGGCAAGTATTACCCCGACGCCAGGCTTCCGGAAGGAGACAACCGCAAATATTCCCGATACTTTAAGCCGGAGAACATCCGGAAGGTAAATGAATTCCTGAAGAAGATCAAACCCATTGCCGAAGCACATGATGCCACACTGGCCCAATTGGCATTGAGTTGGACCATCCATCAGCCCGGGGTGGTTGCAGCGCTGGCTGGTTCCAGATCGCCCCACCAGATTGAGGACAATGCCCGGGCCGCTGACTTGGAACTGAGCGATCAGCAATTGCAAACCATCCATCAGCACCTGGAGGAGCTCGATCTGGACCTGGAGTCATAAAAACCTTTTGCCGCCAATGGAGGAGTGAAAAGATTTTCTTATTTTGCGGCAAACATTTGTATGCATCATTTTCAGGATCGTGTTGTGTGGATAACCGGTGCCTCTTCAGGTATCGGAGCCGCCCTGGCCATAGAGATGGCCGGGGCGGATGCACGGCTTGCCCTTTCAGGCCGGAACCACCAGACCCTGGAAAAAATACAGCAACGATGTACCCGCCTCGGTGCTTCGGCGCAGATTTTCCCTTTTGATATAGCACAACCCGATCAGGTCCAGGAGGCCGCCCGCCATCTGCTGGACCATTTTGGCCGGCTGGACCTGCTGGTCAATAATGCCGGGATCAGCCAGCGTTCATTGGCACAAAACACCCGTTTGTCCGTCGACAGACGGATCATGGAGATTAACTATTTTGGGAATATTGCCCTGACCAAGGCTGTGCTTCCTTTCATGCTTCAACAGGGCCATGGCCACATAGCCGTCACCACCAGCATCGTCGGGCGGTTTGGATTCCCCCTTCGTTCGGCCTATTCAGCTTCCAAACACGCGCTTTATGGATTTTATGAAAGCCTGAGATCCGAACTCTCCGACAGCGGCATCCATGTCACTTTTATTACTCCCGGACGCATACAGACAGATATATCCCTCCATGCACTGAATGATCAGGGTGACGAGCAAGGTGTGATGGATCCCGGCCAGGCCCGTGGTATGCCGGTTGATCGTTCCGCCCGCCACATCATGAAAGGGCTGATCAAACAGAAGAAAGAAATTCTGGTGGGAGGTAGGGAACTGTGGATGGTTTTTATTTATAAATTTTTTCCGGCATGGTTTTATCGTATTGTGCGTAAAATCAGCCATGTATAAACGGCCCCCCAGTCATTTGTTCCTTTATGACGTACTTTTTCATGGCCTTGTCTGATAGATTTTTTTTGTTATTTTTCGTTCTTGAATAAAGCTGCCTGAACGATGGAGAAAAAGATTATCAGCGGAATACAACAGATTGGTATTGGTATCGATAATGTTAGGGAAGCCTGGAAATGGTACAATAAGGTTTTTGGAACGGACATCCGGGTTTTTGAAGACAAAACCATTGCCAATCTTATGTTGCCCTATACGGGAGGAGTGCCGCAAAAACGTCACGCCGCTCTGGCTTTTAACCTGCAGGGCGGCGGCGGCTTTGAGTTCTGGCAGTATACCGACCGCCCGCCTAAAACAGCGGATTTTGATGTTCTCCTGGGAGATCTGGGAATATACGCCGCCAAGGTGAAGTGCCGGAACCTGCACGATACCTATTCCCGCTATCAGTCTATGGGGGTGGAGATGCTGGATGAACCCCGGAAAGGACCCGACGGTCATGATACTTTCTTTGTCCGCGATCCGTTCGGCAATCTTTTTCAGCTCATACAGGGCAATCACTGGTATAAAAACGAAAAGAAACCCACCGGAGGAGCTTATGGAGCCGTGATCGGTGTGAGTGATATCGATCAGTCGCTTAACATATACTCCGATATACTGGGGTATGACCAGGTGATTTATGACAAAAGAAGCCGGTTCGACGACCTGACGCCTTTGCCAGGAGGAGATCATGAATTTCGCCGGGTGTTGCTCGCCCATAGCCAACCCCGGGAAGGAGGCTTTTCACCCTTGCTCGGCGACTCCAGGATCGAACTGGTGGAAGTCAGAAACAGGGAACCCCAAAAGATCTACCGCAACCGCTACTGGGGCGACCCCGGTTTTATCCACCTGTGCTTTGACATCCATGGCATGGACCTGCTGAAAAAGGAGTGCGAAATCAAAGGTTACCATTTCACTGTCGACAGCAATGTGCATGAGGAAGACGTGCACAGCTTTGATATGGGTGAAGCTGCCGGCCATTTCTCTTACATAGAAGATCCGGACGGGACCCTGATCGAATTTGTAGAGACCCACCGGGTCCCCATCATCAAAAAGCTGGGGTGGTACATCAACCTGAAAAAGCGGGACCCCAGAAAACCCCTGCCCAACTGGCTGATCAAGGCTATGTCCTTTAACCGGGTCAAATTTTGACCTCCCGCTTTCCGGCCTGTCTTATTCGAGTGCCCCGCCCGGCCGACCCTATGCTGAATCAGCCGTGTGGCTGCATATCCCCTATTTTTATTTAAAGAAAATATTTATCTTTATAGTCCGTTTTAAGAACCTTTCAAGGTTGAACTTTGTTTATCTTTATTGTCGAAAATAAATATACTTCGATGAAAGACGAAGAAAAGGTAAAATCCAGGATATATAAGGAATACGCCGAGCAGGAAGGTGAAAAACTGGAGGAAGAACATGTGAATTTTGCGTATCGTTTCGCTAATGGAGCCAAGCATTCAGTGGAAGATTTCCTCCAGGGAATGGGTGAGGAATACAATGAAACCGTCGAGATGTCCCGTTTTTTCTTTAAAATGCTGGAGGAGAAGCTGCAGCTCCGTGAACGGGAGTCCCCGCCTTCCAAGGAAGAAGTGAGGAAGGCCATTGAACAGCTAAAAGACATGGGAAGAGTAGGCGTATTTGCATCTGTATCTATCTTGCCCGGTGGGGGTTTGTCCCTCCTGGGCCTGGAAGTGCTGGCACGTAAATTTGGCATTAAGAATTTCTCCTTTCTTCCTTCTTCTTTTCGAAAGCGCCTGTATAAGAAACCTGAAGAAAAAGCCCCCAATGCCGGCCATGGTGAGCCTTCACCCGGTAATAGCGCTTCATCCCGTGATGATGATGCCCCGGACAACAAAAACTGAATATTTTTCCATCTGTACTTTATTTCCTGATAACCACCATCCTCATTGCAATTCAACAAAAATTCCAATGGGTGGTTCTGCCAATCTGCACCCTTTTGCGTTTACCATCCAACAGGCAATATCAGCTTTCATCCACCCGTTTCGACATCCGTGGCAGGGACTTGCTTATGACCCGGGAAATAACTTCCTCCGGGTAAGGCTTCGATAGCCTTCAGCGGCACCTGCCATTAATTGTAAGGGCCGACGAATATTTTTATGAGATTTAGCTGTTTCCTATAAGCCAGGTTGTTACGAAGCCAAATAAGTATAATTACGGACGAATCAGTCCCTTTTTTTACTCAACAGTCCCTTTACTTTTGTGTATATTTTCAATACTTTTGTTTGTCATTCCACGTGATGAAAAATTCCCTCAGCCCCCGGAGTTATGGAAAAGAGTAAATATTCAAAGGATATTATTCATGAGCTGTCCGAGCTTCTGGCCGCCCTGCTGATCATGAAAAAGTCAGGAAAGTTTCAGCAGGCGATCAATATGATAGATGAAACCCTGGTGAAACATTTTGATTTTGATTCCCAAAACATCAACTCTGTTTCTGAGGATTTTCTGATCCGGGTTTATCAGGAGAAACAGGATCTATCCCCCGCGGTTAATGATTCACTTGCCCGTTTGCTTTCCGAAAAGGGAGATTTTTTATTTGCCCAGAACCGTTTTAAAGAAAGCCGGGATATACTAAACAATGCCCTCACCATCTATTTTCTGTCCAACGATCAGCAGGATCTTTTTTCCTTTGAACGCATGAACAAGATGGTGATAATCAATGAGAAACTTTACAGGATTGATTTGAGAATGGGTCCCTGATTATTTTTTACTTTTTCGTAGCTTTTCCGTCAGTCGCTGGCTTTCCTTTTCGTAGCCGGGCTTTCCCAGCAGTCCAAACATATTGGTTTTGTATGCCTCCACCCCTGGTTGGCTGAAAGGATTGACTCCCAGTATGTAACCGCTTATGGCGCAGGCTTTCTCGAAGAAATAGATCAGCTGTCCCAGGTTGTATTCATCGATGCGGGGAATGCAGAGGGTCATGTTGGGCACATCACCGTCGCTATGTGCCAGCCGCGTTCCTTTTTCGGCCATGGCGTTGACTTGGTGCATGCGTTTTCCGGCCAGGTAGTTCAGGTTGTCGGTGTTGTCGGAGACTTTCGGCACGCTCAGCTGATGATTCGACTCTTCTACTGAAAGGATGGTTTCAAAGAGGATCCTTCTGCCTTCCTGGATATATTGACCCATCGAATGCAAGTCGGTGGTGAATTGGGCGATAGAGGGGAATATGCCTTTGTGGTCCTTGCCTTCACTTTCTCCATATAGTTGTTTCCACCATTCCATGAAGTAATAGAGCCGTGGCTGATAGGTGCCGAGGATCTCAATGGCTTTACCTTTGCTGTAGAGCGCGTTGCGCATTACAGCGTAGCGGGCTGCCGGGTTATCTTTGAAGGCCACGGAGGAAGTAGTTCTCTTCCTCATTGCTTCGGCCCCTTCCAGCAGCTGTTTCAGGTTGAAGCCCGCCATGGCAATGGGTACAAGCCCCACTGGGGTGAGCACTGAGTATCTTCCTCCGATGTCGTCGGGAATAACATAGGTTTGATACCCTTGTTCATCGGCCAGTTTTCGGAGGGCCCCTTTCTCTTTATCGGTTACGGCTATGATGCGTTGAGCCGCCTCACCGGCACCCACTTTTTGTTCAAGGTGCTGTTTGAAGATGCGGAAGGCAATACCCGGTTCGGTGGTAGTGCCCGATTTAGAGATGACAACAATGCCATATTCGCGATTTTCCAGCAGTTCTCTGAGTTCGTAGTGGTAATCCTCATCGATGTTCTGGCCGGCAAACAGGATCTCGCGACTGGAAGGAGAAGTGGAGAAATAAGGAGAAAGGGCTTCAATCACTGCTTTGGCACCCAGGTAGGAGCCGCCGATTCCAATGACCAGTACTGTGTCGAGGTTCTTCGAGAAGGAGCGGGCGGTTTGCTGTATGTCCTCCAGGTACTTCTCGGTGGTTTTTTCAGGAAGGTTGAGCCAGCCCAGAAATTCGGAGGGGTCATTCCTTTTATCTTCCAGTTTGGATAGGATATGCGGCACTTGCTGCCTGTAAGCTTCCAGATCTCTGGCTTCCAGGAAACTTTGTGTATCTCTTACCTTGATTTCCAATTGATTCATGTTGCGTCATTTTAATTTGTTCGATAGAAGCTTGATTTCTATAGCCGGAGAAATGTGCTCGTAGAGTATATGGTACACGGCTTCGCATATGGGGATCTCGGCCTGATAGGCCTTGTTGGTCTCTATGATGCTTTTGGCGGCATAGTAACCCTCAGCGATCATGTTCATCTCGAGTTGAGCTGATTTAACGGAATAGCCTTTCCCGATCATATTACCGAAGGTGCGGTTGCGGCTGAACTGTGAGTAGGCCGTCACCAGCAGGTCGCCCAGATATGCCGAATGGTGCAGGTCCCTGGTGATAGGATGTACAGCATCTACAAATCGTTTGATCTCCTGCATACCATTGGATATGAGAACAGCCAGAAAATTATCGCCGTAGCCCAGTCCATGGCATATGCCGGCAGCAATAGCAAAGATGTTCTTCAGGATGGCCGCATACTCGGTACCATAGATGTCATCGCTGATGTTGGTCTTCATGTAGTGGGTCTGCAAGTTCTTGCCCATTTCAATAGCCAGCTCCTCACTCTGCGAGGCCACCGTGAGGTAGGAAAGCCTCTCGAGCGCTACTTCCTCTGCGTGGCAGGGCCCGCTGATCACTACAAAGTTTTGCAGGTCCATACCCCACTGGTTTTTGAAGTATTCGCCAATGATCATGTTTTTGTCCGGGATGATCCCCTTGATGGCCGAAACAATGGTTTTCCCGGAGAGGTCTTCGGTTAGTCCCTGCAAAGCCTCTTTCAGGAAGGCTGCCGGTATGACCAGTACCAACACATCGGAGTCCCTGACGATGGCATTGAGGTCATTGTAGAATCGGATCCGGCGGGTGTCGAAGCTGATGGAGCTGATATAGTTCTTGTTGTGGTGGAACTCCTTGAGATATTCAATGTTCGAGGCATCTCTCAGATACCAGTTCACCTGGTCCTGGTTCTCGTGGAGGATCTTAACCAATGCTGTGGCCCAGCTTCCTCCGCCGAGCACGCCTATTTTCCCGGAGCTTGACATATCTGAAGGCTTTTTATGATTCAAGCCATTGTTTGACTTCTTCGAGTGTTGGATTTTGCAGTCCCAGCTTGTGTTTCTTGTTGATGCCGCATATCTCATTATGCAGCTTGCCTGCTTTAGCCTCTCTTAGTGCGTCAACCGTGGTGTAACCCGACTTTTGGATCACCGGGATCCATTCTTCCGGTATACCCAGCTCTTTAAATCTTTCGTAGCTCTGGTGCGAGGGTTTTTTTTCCGGTTTCATCTGGGGGAAGAACAGCACATCCTGGATGGAGTGCGCATTGGTCATGATCATGGTCAGCCTGTCGATACCAATGCCCAGGCCTGCTGTGGGAGGCATGCCATGCTCGATGGCTTTGAGAAAATCCTCGTCCATCATCATGGCTTCTTCATCTCCCCTCTGTCCGAGCATGAGCTGTTGCTCAAATCTTTCCCTCTGGTCCAGGGGGTCGTTCAGCTCAGAATAAGCATTGCAGATCTCTTTCCCGTTGACAATGGCCTCAAAGCGTTCGACCAGCCCTTCCCGGGAACGGTGTTTCTTGGCCAGCGGGGACATCTCGATGGGATAGTCGGTGATGAAAGTAGGCTGGATAAGGCGGGGCTCACATTTCTCCCCGAAGATCTCATCGATCAGCTTGCCTTTGCCCATGCTTTCATCCACCTCCACATCCAACTCCCGGGCCGTATTGAAAAGCTGCTGCTCATCCATTGCGGAGATGTCGATGCCGGTGAAGGCTTCGATGGCTTCGAACATGGTATAACGCTTCCAGGGCCGCCTGAAATCAACCCTGTTTTCACCCACCTGTATTTTGGTCGTCCCGTGCAGGTCGAGGGTGATCCTTTCAATCATCTGTTCCACGGCATCCATCATCCAGTTGTAATCCTTATAGGCCACATACAGCTCCATCTGCGTAAACTCGGGATTGTGATAGCGGTCCATGCCCTCATTGCGGAAGTCCTTTGCAAACTCGAAGACACCATCAAAGCCCCCTACGATAAGACGTTTGAGGTAAAGCTCATTGGCAATACGCAGATAAAGCGTCTGGTTTAGCTTGTTGTGATGCGTCTTGAAAGGCCGGGCGGCGGCCCCGCCATATATGGGCTGAAGGATGGGCGTCTCAACTTCCAGGTAACCCTGCTCATTCAAAAAAGAACGCATCGACTGGATCAGCCGGCTGCGCTGAATGAATACATCCTTGCTGCTCTGGTTGACGATCAGATCCAGGTAACGCTGCCGGTACCGCTGTTCAGGATCGGTGAAGGCATCGTATATCCGGCCATCCTTCTCCTTAACTACCGGCAAAGGCTTCAGTGATTTGCTCAATATCTTGAACTCCTGTACATTGATGGAGACCTCGCCTACCTTTGTCTTGAACACATTGCCCCTGACCCCGATGATGTCACCGATGTCAAGCAGCTTCTTGAAAACCTGGTTGTAATAAGTCTTGTCCGTATCGGGGCAAATGTTGTCGCGTTTGACATATATCTGTATCCGGCCCTTTTCATCCTGTAACTCCGCAAAAGAAGCATTGCCCATCACGCGCCTGTTCATCATGCGGCCCGCCAGGCTTACCTCCTGAAAATTGCCTTTCTCCTCGTTATAATTTTCCAGTATCTCGGTGGAAGTGGTGTTGACGTCGTATCCCGAAGCCGGATAAGGATCAATATTGAGCTTTCTTAATTCTTCCAGTGAACTTCTCCTTTGTCGTTCTTGCTCAGTTAATTCTAACAACATAATGTCCTGTTTTTTTCACAAGTTTTTGCAAAGATAGAATTTTTCATGCAATCCGCATAGAACTGTTTAGCCCATGAGATTTTTCTTCAGTACCTGTTTTTTCATGTTCCCAAAGCCATCAAAAACAAAACGGTTGGCCAGGGTAATGGTTATTACCACGCTCAGAAGCGTGGCTACAAAGATGGTAAGCATCAGCATGATCTGGTATTTGATGGCCACCTCGGGGCTGGAGCCTCCCAGGATCTGTCCGGTCATCATTCCGGGAAGGGAAATGAGGCCAATCACGGTTATGCTGGCAATCAGCGGGTTGAAGGCTGTTTTGAGGGCTTCGCGCATAAAAGGGCGAAGGGCTTCACTGCGGCTGGCCCCGTTGGCCAGGTAATACCGGTAGCGGATCTTTTCCTGGTTAAGTTTCTGATAAAATGTGTTCAGCCCCAGTATATTTGTTTTCAGGCAATTGCCAAGAAGGATTCCGCTGATGGGGATAAAATAGCGGGCATCAAAGAACTCATCCAGCCGGATGATGATACCGAGGAAATAGGCATCGATCAGGGCCAGGCTGATGATCAGAGAGATGATCAGGGGGATCAGAAAAAAACGCAGCGATAAATAGGCCCGTCTGACAATGGTAAAGGCGGCGATCAGCACCATAATGATCCACCACAGCGCGTTGATCCAGGCATTGTTGTATTCGAACAGCAATTCCAGGTACAGGCCTACCACGAAAAGCTGCAGGGTCATTCTGCCTACGGCGATCAGGCTGTCGCGTATCAACCCGGTTTTGAAATGGTAGAAGATGATCACCGGTACTGCCAGCAGCAGGTAACCCAGGAAGAGGTTCAGGTAGCTGATGTCAAGCGTTTGCTCCATGGTCATCCAGGTTGTAGGTTCGGTCGGCGTGTTTTGCCCAGAGGGGGTTATGGGAAGTGGACAGGACGGTGCGTTTCTCCTGGTTGAAAACCAGATTTGCCAGGCGTTCAATGGATCTGCTGTCCAGTGAAGAAGTGGGTTCATCCAGGATCAACAAAGGCTTTTCAAGTAAAAGTGCCGAGGCAATGGCGATACGTTGTTTCTGGCCTCCGGAGACCTCATCCAGGTTCTTGCCCAGCAGTGCGGTAGACAGCCCCAGGGCATCGAAAATCTTTTGGATGGCTTTTTTACCCGGATGCCGGGCCCGGTTCTGGCGAAACGAAAAAGGCATGTAAAATAATTCACCGGCTGTGGTCATGGGCAAGTGTAGTTCCTGGGGTACATAGGCTGTGCTGGAACGGATCTGCTCGATGTTGTCCGCATGCAAGGGTTGACCCATGATCTGTATCTCGCCCTTCTCAAAAGGCACAAACCCAAGAAGCAGGTGGATAAAGGTGGTCTTACCCGTTCCCGATTCGCCGGCCAGGGTGACTTTTTCTCCTTTCCGGATGCTCATCCCGAAGCGGTCATACAGCTTATGTCCGTCGAACTCAAGGGTCAGGTCCTTTATTTCTATCATCGTATACATTCCTGGAGCGTTTTCCGGGATTTGAACATTTCTTTTGTTAATTTGCAGATCAATATGTAATCCATAGAGTTAACCATTCAAAGCTAAAGATAATATCTTGTTATTAGGATACAACCACAGTGAAATTCGTGTTTATGATAAGGAATATTTTATTGGGAGGGTATTTTTGGATCATGATGGTGCTAACGCTGATTGTTTATCCGCCGTATCTTATTTTGAGGGTGCTTTCTGAGCGGGCAACCGGGAAATATCTACATTTTTGGATCCGGGGATGGGCGAAGCATATTTTATGGGTAGCCGGGATAAAACTGGAGGTACATGGTTCGGAGAATATTCCTGCCACCCGCAAACTGGCCCTTGTCAGCAATCATCAGAGTTACTTAGATATACCTGTTTTGATTGCGGTGACCCCTTATTTATTGGGATTTGTTGCCAAGAAGGAACTGGGCCGCATACCCATCATCAATCTATGGATGGTTGCCATGGGATGTGTGATGATTGACCGCAAGCAGCCTTCCCGTTCACTGGATAAGATCCGCAAGCGAATGGAGAAGGCACACCGGGGTTATCCGGTGGTTTTGTTCCCGGAAGGTACGCGCAGCCGGGGAGCCTGCATGGGCCGTTTCAAGACAGGAAGCCTGCAGATGCTTTTTAATTCCAACCTCCAGATCTTGCCTGTTTCCATCTCCGGCAGCTACCGTTTGCTGGAAGAAAACAACCGCCTGGAAAAAGGTACCATCCGGATCACGTTCCATCCAGCCATCACAGCGCATCATGATGATAAGCCAAACACAAAGGAGTTGGTGGAAGACCTGCGCCAAACCATCCGAAGCGGTCTGGGTTAGGCCGCAGGCGGGTATCAGAAGCTGGCCCGCAGTTCCACCTGACCGGTATGGATGGCCCGGTGGCCCTGTGAAGACCGTCCGGAATAATTCAGGTTCAGATCCAGGTTCTGATAGATCTCCTTTTGAAGGATCAGGCTCCAGGTGGCGTTTCTGCCGCGCTTCAGCCCTTGCAGCATCTGGTAGGCTACCGGTGTGTTCTGTGGGGCTCCGTAATCAAAATGGATCAGGCTGGTTTTGCCCTGCACCCGGAACTGCTTGACCCGGCTTATGTGAAACTCCAGGTTTATCTTGTGCTGGAGGGCCTTTTCCGGGCCCTGCAGGTTGTTCATATCTGCAAATTCATACCCCAGCTCGAAACGCATGGCGGAGGAAGGGTGATAACGCAGAGCGAAAAATTCCTTCAGGTTTTTGAGCCGGTAATTCTTGTTATCAAAAAACGCACTTTGATATCGTTCCTTGCCAATGGAGGAGCGGTTTAGCAGGGTGAGGGCCTCGTTGATATTCCAGGTCAGGTGCAGCCCGTGTTTATGATCTTCCTGTAATTCCGTGCCGTTCATCAGCAATGATTTGTTCTGGCTGATCAGAAAGATATAATCGATGCGGTAATGGGAACGGCCCTTGTTGAATGACAGGGTGTTTCTCAGGTTTGAGCTTTGAGACAGCACATCCGGGTTTTCGATGTGGTAGGCAAAAGGGTTGAGGTTTTTCCAGAACCGGTCCTGCTGGTTTTTTCTTCGGATCCGGTAAGCCAGTTGATCGGAGAAGCGGGAGGCCAGCCGGGCCAAAAAACCGGTGTCGCTTATGGCCCGGGCGGGATTCAGGTGAAGGGTGTGGTTGAATTCGTGGGTGTGGGTCTTGAAATACTCGCCTGAGGGGCGGTACACCCTGAGGTAATCGGCCTGGTCCTGAAAACGGGCTTTCTCGAACTCATCGAGCTCCTTAACGCCGTTATCATTATAATCGGACCAGTTGTAGACGCCCTGTCCATCGGGTACCTCGATATAAGTGAATTCTTTTCTGGGCTCCAATCCCGAGCCCACCTCAAAACGCGTGGAGGTCCGCAGCAGGTTCTGGAATAGATGCATGCTGTGTTCCACTCTCCCGATCAGGTGGTCTTCGGGCCGCGAAGCAGTCAGGCTGGTATCGGCGATGTTGAGTCGACGATAAGTGATGCGGGCTGTCAGCCGGTTGTTTGTTAAAGAATGGATCTTCACGCCTATGTTCAGGTCCTGCCCCCGGGTGAGGGGTCTGAGCTCACCCCTTTGAGGCTTCCGGTCATTGCGGATCTGATAATTGATGAAGTATTGATTGGTCAGGGAATCGGGGCTTCGCAGGTAGAACTGCCATTCGTTGAATGAAAAACTCTGATTCATCAGGGTATCAGCTTGCCAGCGGTTGTATTCCGCGTTGTTTCTTATGCCTGCGACAAGGAGGGGGAAGTGTTTGCTGGCATGGGCCTGATACCTGACAAAATCTGTTTGTGAGCCCGGACCTTTTGTTTTCAAAAGGTTTCCCTTGAAATCCAGCTGGTAGGAATCGTATTGAAGACGGGTATTTAGCTGATTTCTGTATCCCCGGTATCCGTTTTGATAGGAAAGGTATTCGAAGCGGTAACGCGATGTGCCGGCCTGCCGGTGCCAATAGCGTATGCTACCGGTGAAAAGATGCTCATTGCCTGAGACCGATCTGTGACGTAGGTTCCAATCCCTATCAAACTCCACGGCCCGGAAACGCTCTACCGGATTGAAATCTTTTTGAACACCCCGGTAGGAGAAGGAGGAGGAAATTTTGGACCGGCTGGTGTCGGTCAGGAGAAATTGTTTGTTAAGATTGAATTTCAGGGCATAGCCTTTGTTGTCACCCTGATCCAGGGTGGAGAAGGTGTTGAGGTCGTTGTTAGATAAAGCCAGTTCAAAGGAGGAATTTACAGTCGGCGTGATGCTGCCTGCACCGCCAAAGGTCAGCATCTGCTGCTTGCGGGGCGGGATGAGCTGCCGTTGAGGTGTGTAGGATCCCTGCGGAACACCGTTCTCAGGAGCTACCCACTGATAAACCCTGCCATTGGCTGCGCTTTTTTTCAATATATAATTCCCCTTATTCTTTCCGGCATAGGAGAAGCCTACTTTGAGCCTGGCTTCATCCGGGTCGGTGGAATAGCTGTAGATGCTGTATCTTTTCCCCCTGACCACGGTGTCCTGTTGTATATACAGGACCAGGTTGTTGTTTCCCCGGTAGCTTCCGGTATCCACATACGGTACCCTGGCCTGTTCCAGGTTATCTCCGGCCTGGGCAAGCAGGGTCTTTTCCTGGTCATTCAGATCCTGGGCCAGGGTTGAGGTTTTGCTGTCCTGCTGGGTGAACACGTTCAGCCAGAGGCTTCCCCCTTCTCCGCGGATGCTGTTGTGGGTATAAGCCATAAAACGGGTATATTCGCGAAGAGAATATTCGAATTCCACCAGGATGCGTTTGTCTTTGGTGATGGGTTGGTTCGTGGTGAAGGTGATCTCGGCGGTATTGTAGTTGATCAGATAATCATTGTTTTTGCCCCTTTTCATCAGCTGTCCGTCAATGTAAACCTTTTCGCTGCCTGAAAGGATGATGATGTGGGTTTCATCATCGCATCCACTCAACCGGTACGGGCCCTGGTTGCCTTCTTCGCCCCTGAAGTTTTGAGTACAATGTTTGCCCCGGGAGATGGCCCCGCTGAAGGATGTTACCCCCCGAGCCCTGCCCGGAGCCTGGTAGCGGTGCCTGACCCTGGCCCCCTGTACCTTCTTGTTCACTTTCATGAAATGGCCCTGTCCTTCAGATATCTTAAAATCTCCGCCCGTAACATGGGTCTGATCATTATATACCTGTATGTACACCCGGTCCAGTTCGTTGATCTTTTGAGTGGTGCCATCGGGCTGGATGGGCACATTCTTGTCCGACAGCACCCCGGTGATGTTCAGATTGTTGCCCAGGGAGCCGGATAGCTGCACATCAAGACCCGAGTTGACAACGGCATCCTGGTTGTTGCCCAGGGTGATGGCCCGCGAGATGCTGCCCGACTGGATGATGTCGGCCGATGGAAAACCCCGCCCGGACGAACCCTTGTTCCGGGAAAGTTTTTGCCAGGTGAATACCTGCTCGGGGATCTGTTGTGTTTTTTGGATGTCCTTGTGGAAACGCCGTTGGGTGAGGGAAGGTGGGAAAACCCGGTATTTTAGCCAAAGCCGCCGGTGTTTGCGGGTCAGGGAAGGACTCAATATCAGCCTGCTGTGCCAGGCAATCAGGGTGTATGCGGTTTCATCTATGGCCTGGCCGGTGCTGTCGGTGATCATCATGCTGCCCTCAACAGTGGCCAGGGTATCATAAACCACCGTGTCCGGAACGGTGGAGATGGCGGTGGTGCGGATGTTGTCCAGATCCTGCGCAAGGGTGAGCGCTTGAGAAAAAAGGATCAGGGAAGCCATCATGCTTATGAAAAGGAAATTTCGAACCATCAGAGCCGGTGTTGAAGAAGGCTAAATGTTATATTTACCAACGAAGGTAAACACAAATTATTTAAACCAAATAAAGTGGATCCATGATACCGGGCAAAAATAGTTGGCCCATCATTCATTTGTATAAAGTTTTATTCACGTTCTGTATTTGAATTAACTAGTACTGTCTTCATTTGAGTTTTGAGGAACCCTCTGCCATGGAACCCGCATGTTTATTCATGTCCTTGTTGTGTAAGTTCGTGCATGCGGGTTTCACAAGATTATTTTTTATTTATTTAATTGGCCTTGTGTAACTTACCATGACAAAATAATCATTAATATTACAAAAGGAAATGATTATTTTGTCATGGACGTTTCATATCTTTTATTTGTAAACCATTACTTTTGCTGAAAAATGGATCTATCCCATGCGTCTGATTTATTATTTGGCCATGAACGCCTATCGCCTGATGGTTTGGCTGGCTTCTCCTTTTAATGGGAAGGCCAGGCTTTTCGTGACCGGCAGGAAAGGGCTGTTTAGGGATTTGGAGGATGCCACCGCACACTGGCAAAGGGTGGTGTGGTTTCATTGTGCTTCGCTGGGAGAGTTTGAACAGGGGCGTCCCTTGATGGAGGCCTTCCGGGAAAGACATCCTGAAGTGAAGATCCTGCTGACTTTCTTTTCACCTTCGGGTTATCAGGTGCGGAAAAATTATCAAGGGGCCGATTATGTGACTTATCTGCCCATAGACACTCCGGCTCATGCCCGGCGTATGGCAGCCGTAGTAAGGCCGGAGCAGGCTTTCTTTATTAAATATGAGTATTGGTATTATCTCTTGCATGAGCTTCACCGGAGGAACATTCCTATCTATCTGGTTTCAGCCATTTTCAATAAAGAACAGGCTTTTTTCAAATGGTACGGTGGCTGGTTCAGGCGCATGCTGAGTTTCTACCTGAAGATTTTTGTTCAGGATGATGCTTCCCGCCACCTTTTAAATGATTATCATATTCATCATGTTTCGGTTTCAGGCGACACCAGGTTTGACCGGGTGAAAAAGATTGCTCAGTCATCTCCATCGCTGCCCTTCATTGACAGGTTCAAGGGCGATGCCCCGCTGGTGGTCGCCGGAAGTACCTGGCCCCCGGATGAACAACTGTTAATAAGCTATTTCAAAGAATCAAAGCCATCCTTCAAGATGGTCTTCGCACCGCATGAGGTGAACAGACAAAATATTGAGCGGATCGTATCGCATTTTCCCGACGGGGAAACGCTTGTGTGGTCGGAGGCTTCCGGAGAAGAGGCCGGCCAGGCCAGGGTTTTGATCATTGATACCATAGGCATGTTGTCTTCCCTCTACGGCTATGGGCAGCTGGCTTATGTGGGAGGTGGATTTGGAAAAGGTTTGCACAATATACTGGAAGCTGCCACCTATGGCATACCGGTGATCTTCGGTCCCAATCATGGCAAGTTCAAAGAAGCCATGGACCTTAAAACCCGGGGAGGGGGCTTTGCCATCCATGATTATAAGGAGCTAAAACCCCTGATGGATGATTTCATAACCCATCCCGGCCAGGCACAAGCCGCCGGAGAAATAGCCCGATCCTATGTGGATGCCCGGGCCGGTGCTACCCACCATATCCTTTCTGAGATTTTTAGCTGATCAGCTGCTGAATTTACCTGTCTATCGAATCGATACACATCCGATCTGAAAAAGTGGAATCTTACCTGAACGGGAAAAAAATTAACAACCGTTCGCTCAGAGGGTTGATTTTTTATATCTCTGTTTCGACCGGGTAGCCTCGGGAATCCTGCAGGCAACAGCCATTACTGAAGTTTTAAACAGGGTGGTTCAAGTTCTTCAACTTACCCGGTTAAAGAAATTGTTGATTTTTTTTCTTCATAAATTTCAATTGTTTATAAGTAATGCTTAACTTTAAAACGAAGTATATTAGAATTTTAGTTAAAACATGATATAGATTCTCTATTGGGAAATTGTTGCCATAAAAATAGCATGCGGAGCAGGTATCTACTCATAGGGGTGTTTTTTCTGATAAATGCCTTTATGGCAGAGGCGCAGCAAGATATTTTTCCTGAGCAACTGAATGCGCAGGACAGTACCCTGTGGTTTCGCGTGGAGAATCTGGATTATCAGGCCAGGGAATACCGGTATCTCCGGGATTCGATCATCATGGCGCATCGCCGGATAGAAGAGAATGAAAATTTC
The DNA here is from genome assembly GCA_018334675.1 of Bacteroidales bacterium. Classification (GTDB taxonomy): domain Bacteria; phylum Bacteroidota; class Bacteroidia; order Bacteroidales; family UBA12077; genus JAGXLC01. The sequence continues at coordinate 41,782 of JAGXLL010000009.1, forward strand.
CCGGGCAAGCGCGATACCCTCAGGAATCTTCTTGACTATGCTTTGCAATATCATCTGAGGGCCCTTTCTAAACAACGAAACTCCAACGAGCTGCTGGGACTGATTTACCGGAACCATCTACAGGAGCTGCAAACGGTGAGGTTCTGGTATGTAGGGGATAGAAGGCTGATGCATGCCCAGAAGTTATACTCGCGGGCCCGCGAGCTCCAGGAAGAGGCCGATTCCATACGGGAGAAGGCAAAGCGACCCTTTATAAACTCCGCTGAGAAGGCCAGCCGGCTTGACTATGCCTTGCGCAGAGAGGAGCAGGCACTGAGAAAGATGAACCAGGCCTGGCAAATCTATCACAATGTGACCGATGGTGTGAAAAGGGCGCTTCGCCAGTCGCTGGATCCCGATCCTACCATTGGTCAGCTGAAGGAGATCCCCGATGAAGCTTTGGCCATGGTTAATAACTCAAGTTCACCCGGGGTCCCCGGGCAACATGCGGGCAGGATCTCCTCCAGCGGGCGCGGGTCCGCTTCCGTAGCGAAAACTCCTGAAAAAACCCGGCCCGAGCGCAAGACACCCGCCGAACCCATTCCTCTTGAAAACCAGTCCGGCCTGCATTTTCGTGTACAGATCGCCGCCTCTCCCAATCCTATATCACCGGTGAGGCTGGACAGCATTTATAAAGGCACCAAAAACATCCTGCTGCTGCAGGATGATGGGTGGTATCGCTACCTGATAGGGCGATGTCCTACCTACCATCATGCCGACAGCCTTCGTAAATACACAGGTCTGGGTGAGGCTTTTGTGGTAGCTTATGAAGATGGGAAACGCCTGGAAGCCCGGCAACATATAAAGGACCCTTCTGAATGGCCGGATCTACAAGTGAAAGAAGGACTGCCTGCCGATTCGGGAGTAGTCTTCCGGGTCCAGTTGGCAGCTACCCCGTCACGACTGCCAACTGCCGAGCTGAGATCCATTTATTGCGGGAACCTTCCTGTGTATGTTTCATGGGAGAAACCCTTTTACAGGTATTTAATAGGCTCCTTCAACAATTATAACAAAGCTTCTGAGCTCCAGCGTGCCGTTTGCGTTCCCGGAGCTTTTGTAGTGGCGCACCAGAACGGGGAGAGAATAGATATGCGTGAGGCTTTGTCTATAACCCGCTGATCCCGCTATTTTCGTTGTCCCTTGTTTTCCTTTTTATAAAAACAGCCTTTGTTTGCAGGGGTGCTGTTAACACGTGGAACCCCGTGCATATTCTGCACTATATGAGATTTTCACACCCCATTGTTAATAAATGTTAATAAATTGGTAACAATTTGATAATACTTCCTGAGAGTCGGTTCAATCTTATCCAATAAATTTGCCAGTCCGATATCTTTAGTAATAAAAACGTGCTACTTTTAACAGCCAATCTTAACTACTTGTAATACCAAAAACTAAAACCATGAAGCACAGATTCTTAGTTCTACTCATCATGACTCTGGTTATTGCACAGAGTTCACTAGCTCAGAGTGTTTTAAAAGGAAAAGTGGTAGACGAGAACGACGGTTCGCCCCTGATTGGCGCTACCATTGTTGTTCAGGGTACCTCACAGGGTACAGCTACCAACCTTGACGGGACTTTCACCCTCCAGGCCCCGACAGGAGATGTAACGATCAAAGTGAGTTATGTAGGATACATAGCCAAGACCTTTGATTATAGTCTTTCGGAGGGTCAGGAGAAAGACATGGGCTCGGTTGCCCTTAAATCCAGCTCTATAGGCCTGGATGAAGTAAAGGTCGTGGCCAATTTTGCCAGAGACCGTGAGACACCGGTGGCTGTCTCCAAGGTACAGCCGATACAGATCGAGGAGAAACTGGGAACTCAGGAATTGCCCGAGTTGATGAAATCCACTCCCAGTGTTTATGCTACCAAACAGGGTGGGGGTTTTGGTGATTCGCGGATCAACATCCGTGGCTTCAGCCAGCAAAACGTAGCCGTTCTGATCAACGGTGTACCCGTCAACGATATGGAAGGCGGTGAGGTATACTGGAGCAACTGGGCCAACCTGGCCGATGTAACCAAGACCATCCAGGTGCAAAGGGGACTGGGAGCTTCTAAACTGGCCATCTCTTCGGTAGGTGGAACCATGAACATCATCACCCAGTCCACCGATGCCGAAAAAGGCGGTACCGTTTATCAGTCCATCGGAAATGATGCCTTCAGCAAAACCTCCTTCAGCCTCTCCACCGGTTTGATGGACAACGGATGGGCCGTTACCCTGCAGGGCAGCAAAAGCAGCGGCAATGGATTTGTCAAAGCTACCAACTTCGAGTCCTGGTCCTATTTCTTTAACATATCCAAGCGCATCAACGAGAGTCACCGCATTTCCCTCACCGGTTTCGGCGCTCCTCAGTGGCACAACCAGAGAAGCTCCCCGCACCTGATCAACCGTTACAGGGATCATGAGGATGGCATACGTTATAACAGCGACTATGGTTATTTGAATGGAGAGATTTATGCCTCCGGTTATGCCTATAACGAATACCATAAGCCTCAGTTCTACCTGAACCATTACTGGAAGATCAATAATAATACTTCTCTTCATACTTCCACTTACGCTTCCTTTGGCAGAGGAGGCGGCAGAAGGGTAGAAGGTGATAACGACAAATGGCTGGAATTCCAGTATCCCAGTGGTGAACCCTATCAGTCTACTAAACTGACCCCACAGGGACTGCTCGATTATGACGCCGTGATCGATGCCAATGCCAGCTCAAATACCGGGTCCAGCGCCGTTATGGCCATGGCCAGGAACGAACACGACTGGTATGGCATCCTCTCTACCTTCAACACCAAATATGCCAACATCGATATTACTGCTGGTTTCGACGGCCGCTATTACAAAGGATATCACTACCGGCAGGTCACGGATCTGCTCGGCGGCGATTACTATCTGGATGATGCCAACATCAACCGCGATCCGACCGAACCTTTAATGGAGGGAGCTAAGATTGGATATTACAACCTGGGTGAAGTGCTTAGAGAAGGTATTTTCCTTCAGGGTGAATATGTTACTTCTGATTATTCGGCCTTCCTCTCGGGAACCGTGTCCAATAAATCCTATCGCCGGGTCGATTATTTCCAGTATGAGCCGGGCAATCAAAAATCAAAGTGGGAAAACTTCCTGGTTTATAGTATAAAGGGCGGTTTTAACTACAACATCAACGATCAACACAATGTGTTTGTCAATGGCGGTTACTTCACCCGTGCACCCTTCTTTGGGACCATTTTCAAGAACTATACCAACGAGATCAACCAAGAAGCCAAACTGCAGAAGATCCTCTCCAGTGAAGCAGGGTATGGTTACCGTTCTACCCGATTAAAAGTGGATTTGACTGGTTTTAGAACCGTTTGGATGGACAAAACCCTAACCCGGACTATTGGCCAGGAATTTGCCAACATCACCGGGTTGGATGCCGTTCACATGGGGGTGGAGTTGGAAGCTACTTACAAGCCCACCAAGAAGCTTAGCTTAAATGGCATGTTCTCAGTAGGTGATTATAAATGGGATAAGAACGTGATTGCCGATATCTTTAATGAAGATCAGGAATACGTGGGTACAGTTTCTGTTTTTGCCAAGGATGTGCGTCGGGGCAATACAGCTCTGACCACCGGTTACCTGGGCGCCAGCTATAGGGTGCTGCCCGACCTGAAGATCGGTGCCGATATGTATCATGCCGCCGATATCTTTGCTGAGTTTGATATAGAAAGTCGCACCACTCCTGATTCGGAAGGCGTGGATTCCTGGAAGATGCCCAATTATACCCTGGTCAATGCCAATGTGCGCTACGATTTCGACTTAGGTGGATTTGAGGCTACTATTTATGGAAATGTCGATAATCTGCTTGACACGGAATATATCTCGGATGCCAAAGACGGCAGGAATCATACGGCCATGAATGCCGCAGTATGGTATGGATGGGGCAGAACCTGGAACATGGGCCTCAAGTTCCGTTTTTAATCATTGATAATGCAATCTTAAAAAACAACAATCACTATGATGAAGAAATTTCTTTTTCTATCCATAATAGCAAGCATTTGGCTTGCCGGGTGTAATCCCAACGAAGAGCTTTACGATGAGCTCGATGAAAAGACCTCCGATGCATATACCGATCAATTTTCCTATACGCTTACGGAGAAGGATTATTCCACCATCACCGATCTGGCCCTGGCAGATGCAACCACAGCCGAGGATTCCAATATGATTGGCATGATCGAGGAACATCATGCTTTTGCCGACGAATTCGGCGCTGCCGATTATATCCCCCAATTTTTGGGTGATAAATACGTTGCCCTGGACCAGGGTTCCTCGATCAATGTGACTTACAATTATATAGGGAGTGTAGAGACCCTGAACACATTGTCCCAGGCTACTTATTATACCCTTACCAGGAATGATTATGATTCGATGGGAGAGGGCGATGGTGAACCTGGAGAATATGACAATTTTGCTTACTATATGGATGTAGAAAGCTACTTGATTGATTTTCTCGACGGTAAATATCCTGATGCCGAAGAAGGGGATTTGGTAGCAGTTACTTATGATTATTATGACAATGGTGTTTCAGAGATAACCGATTTCTACTCCTATGAAGATGGGACCTGGCAAGCAGGCGGGCTCTCTGTTTCAAACTTTTATGTTTTAAACAGCAGCGATTATAATTCTATCGGCGGAGCTGTTGCCAACTATGGCAATTTCAGTGATGACAATCCTCCCGACAAATACCTGCCCACTTTCCTAAAGCAGAAATTTCCTTACGCAGAACAAGGAGATGAGAAATATGTGATCTATAAATATTATATGGGTTATGTAGCAAACCAGGCTAAGAAGTATTATTACGACGGATCCAACTGGAAACCCCATCAGGAAGTTTCCAACCAGTTCATTAAAGGCGACGATCAGTGGGTATTCGATCCAACTGTACGTTTTACTATGGGATCCTCCGATTATCAGCTCATCGTCGATGAAAGGGATTCCAAATATGTCAACAGCTATGGTACCGGTGAGTATTATTCAGGTGCCGACTCTTATTACAGCAACTTTAGCCTGGTGATCTCCGACCGCGTGGATTACGATCCGGAGACATTTGATGGCTTGAGTGAGGCAGAGGCTACCGATATCATATGGGATCGCATCGTGAATATGGCCGATGAGCCCATGGCTACCCGTGGTGCCCTGTTCGTGATGCTGCAAAATAAATTCCCCAACGCCCAGCCGCAAAAAAACGGTGTGGATGTCTATTATGAAGTGTCTTTTGATACCTACAACAACGACAGAAGCCGTTCCGTATACACGGTTACCTATCAGTGCACTGCCTCAGGCAGTCCGGCTGAATTCGAATATGTGGAAGGCAATACGCCTTATAGTGAATAATCTGTTAAAGGCCTGAACTTCAAAGGGTTCCCCCGCTTTGGCGGGGGCCCTTTTTTGATGGCATCCTCCCTTACGAATCTGCTTGTTTTCTGAGTAGAACTTCCGGTAACCCTGTGGTCAGTTGAAAAGACCCCGCCCCTGCATCCCAGTGGGAATGATCCATATTTTTGATTTGTGTTTTTTTACTTCCGCAAAATCCCTTTAATTTGCAGTTGTATCCACACCATCCATCGGAATGGAATTATTTACCACAACACATGTTGCTTTCTTTTTGATTGTAGCCGCAGGTATTGCTCTGGGGAAGTTGAAGATCAAGGGCATATCGCTGGATATCTCGGCTGTCATATTTGTGGCCCTGATTTTTGGCCATTTTGGTATTAAGATGCCCCTGATCCTTCAAAAGCTCGGATTGATCCTTTTTATGTTTTCGGTGGGTATACAGGCCGGCCCCGGTTTCTTTGAATCCTTCCGCCGGACCGGTAAGATCCTGATCGCTCTGGCCGTCCTGGTGATCACCTCTGGTGCCGGGGTTACCATGCTGATGGCCTGGATATACGATATTGATTACCAAATGGCCGTGGGCTTGTTTACCGGTGCGTTGACCAGCACAAGCGGGCTGGCTGCAGCCATAGAAAGCACACAATCCCCGGCTGCTTCCATTGGCTTCGGTATTGCCTATCCGTTCGGGGTGATCGGTGTGATCCTTTTTGCCCGTTTGTCCCCCCAAATCTTCAGGGTGGATATCCGGGAGGAGGAACGCAAATTTGAGGCTGAGCTTCAAACCGATCATCCCCGGCTGATCAGCCGCAATTTTATCGTGGAAAACCCCAATATCTTTGGCATGACCCTGCACGAGCTCGACCTCAGAGGTCTTACCAGCACCAACATTTCCCGGATCGTAAAAAAAGGAGAGGTAGTGAGGGCAGAGGCCGATACCCGGCTGGAGAAATGGGATTTGGTCCGGGCCGTGGGTACACAAGACAACCTGAAACGACTCCGTTACCTGGTAGGAAGAGAGACGGACCAGGAGATACCTATGCGGGGCAAGAATACCGTGCGCAGTTTCCTGGTGACCAACAAACAGGTGATCAATAAATCGCTCCAACATCTGGGTCTGCTTCAGAACTACAATGCCACGGTCACCACCATCCGTCGAAGTGGCATTGACATTACACCCCGTGCCACCAGTAAATTGCGTTTTGGGGATAAGCTTACCATTACCCTGCCTCAGGACAATGCTGGAAGGGTGGGAGAGATCCTGGGCGACAGCCGGAAAAAAATGGATGAGCTGAATTTTCTGCCCATTGCCCTGGGCATCCTCCTGGGTATCCTGTTGGGAGAATTGTCCATTCCCTTGTTCGGAGACGTACATTTCAGGCTCGGGCTCACCGGTGGTGTGCTCGTATCTGCCTTGGTACTGAGTAAAATAGGGAAAACAGGCTCCATCATATGGAATATCTCCGGAACGGTCAACATGTTCCTGCGTAAACTGGGACTGATCATGTTTCTTTCGGTGGTAGGTACCCATGCGGGTGAACATCTGGTGGAAACCATTATGACCAATGGAATCCGGTATTTTGTCTCAGGCATCGCCATCACCCTGGTGCCCATGGTCCTGACCATAAGCCTGGGCTATTACGTGTTGAGGATGAATTTCCTTTCCCTGATCGGGTCGCTTACCGGGAGCATGACCAGCACACCGGCGCTCAGTGCGGTAGAGCCCATGACCGACACCAATGCCCCCCAAATTGCCTATGCCACCGTTTACCCCTTTGCACTCGTGCTTCTGATCATTGTTAGCCAGCTTTTGGGCGGGCTGTAATCATCTTTTTTCGAGCTTCAGATGTGAATTTGGCCTTCGCCGGGATCGCCAAAAGTATAGGAGAGTTTCTGTTCGTGTCGAAAGGCGCTTATCAGGGCCAGCAATGCGTCCAGGTGATGCCAGGAAATCACGGATGTTTTGTCAAAGTAGAGATCGGAACTTTCCATGATCCTCTCGCAGCAATGATCCAGGTTCTCCTTTCCCCGCCGGTAACCGCATTTTTTGAGCCTGAGTTGACTGGCCAGAGCCTTGGGATAGGTCTCCCTCAGCTCAATGTTCATGGCCGAGAGCAGGTTCTTCAGGCGAATGGCCCTGGCTGTCAGGCCTCCGAGAAACATAGGCGACATAGCCCCCAGCTGTTGGTCACATTGGCGGAAGAAGAAATCATCATAGGCCTGGTTGTCATAATAGGCCCCTGGCAATGTAAGGGGTGCATCGATAAAAATGCGCCTGGGTGTATGGTGCTCGATCTGTTCCAAAATGAAACGATCCGCATCCTGGTCTTTTTCAGCCTTCAGGAATTCAATGCCCGATCCTTTTTTGATGCAAATCACCGTATTGCCGGATAGTTTCTTTCCATAATCAATGCCCCAGAGTGTCGCCATTTGTTAGATCGGATTGAAGATTGGGTTACAGCCGGTAAAGGCAAACCCTTCCCGTACCACTGTCATCAGTATGTATACTACTCGCTTGCTCACGAGGATCTGTGTTTTTGGTGTTGGAATATGAATTCAATTTATTGAGATGCTCCTGCCAAAGGTCAGAATTATTTCCCTATTGATCAGGGGGTTGCATCTATCCGGATCAGGGCAAAACACATTAGTCTCTCAGGTCCATCAAGGTTTTGGGGTAGCTCGCGGGATGCTCCATGATGTCCACAAACTTTTTCCCAACGGCCTGGGGATCTACCAGCATGCCTTCTTTTTTCAGTTGTACAAATCGATCCAGTTCCCGGAAATTTTCGGGCTCCACTTCACGGATCTCATCCTGCATCTCCGTATCTACCACACCCGGTGCCACCGAGTAAATCTTGAACGGATAGGGGAAGTCCTTCTGTTCATCTTCAATCACCCGAAGAAACATTTCAATACCCGATTTGGTGGAACAATAGGTGCTCCAGGAGGGGATGGTGTGGCGGGCGGCTCCTGAACTCGTATTAAGCAACATCTTATCGATGTCCCGGTCCTGATACTGTCCGATGAATGAGTTGATCAGGATCGAGGGACTTACCAGGTTCACGTTGTAACTCTGTATGATCTTGTCATGATACATCCGCCCCACCTGGGCGACATGACCCAATACGCCGGCATTGTTCACCAAAACGATTTTTTCAGCATCCGGATGCTCCCCAAACTGAAACTCCCTGACCTTGTCCAGGTTATTAAGATCCAGGGTTATGGGGGTGTAATGGCTGTGTTCAATGGTGTGGTTCCTGGATATACCCAGGACCTGATGGTTTTCATCCTCCAGAAGCGCCTCTGCAACGGCCTTGCCTATACCACGGCTCGTACCTGTAATGTAGTAATATTTCATAATTTGCTCCTTTTTTATGTTGGGAAAAATTAATAATTATTTGTGGTTTAACCTGAAGGTTGATTGATAATTTGTCCCCAACGATTGTCCATTTTATTTCTACACATTAAGAAGTTTTATTTATCTTGCAGGAAACTCTGTTCTTCACATTAAAAATGACGTGCATATGGAATTAAAAACGGCAATAGAGAAACGTACCAGCATTCGTTCGTTCAAGGATCAGCCCATACCGGCAGATGACCTCAAAGAGCTAGTGAGAAGGGGAGGACAGGCCCCAAGCGTGAACAATTACCAACCCTGGAAGTTTTATGCCATTACCAGGAAGAAGATGCTGGAGGATATGGCCGATGTGGTCAAACAAAAAATAGAAGAGTTACCGGCCAATCAATCGATTGCTTCCAATAACATTAAGGCCCAGGTAGAGTGGTTTGCCACCTTCTTTCAGGATGCACCTGCTGTGATCGCCCTGGCGATGGAGGATTATGAATCGGTCCTGGAGAAGGGCGTGGCCGTCTCCCATCAGGATATCAATATATTGCGCAACTATCCGGATATACAGAGTGCCGGGGCTGCTATTCAGAACATACTGCTCTCGGCTGTCGATATGGGTTATGGAGCCTGCTGGCTCAGCGCTCCCATGATGGCCAAGGAAGATCTGGAAAAGATCATCGGCATCGGGGAGCCTTCCCACCTGATGGCTTTTGTAGCTGTGGGCCTGCCTTCAAAGGATATCCGGCCTAAGGGCAAAAAAAGCCTGGATGAGATTTTTCAGCTTCTGGACTGATAACAGACCAAGCCATATGGTGAGGGGATCATCAGATGGTTTTGGGTTTTATTTAAACGATGAAATGATTATTTTTAATCCATATAATCAGAAAATAATCGTACGGTAACCGGGAGTCATTTGCTTTCACTTTCCGGCCGCACCGGGATTATTTGCCAAAAACCCCTTCAAAATGAAAAGATTTCAATTATTTACCTTGTTGTTTTTAATATTCCTGTGTTTCTCCTGTACAAAAAATGAGCCAATGGATCAGGCCCTGCAAACCATTCAAACCACGGACATCGAGAATCAGGTGAAAACCCTTGGCTCCGATGCTTTTTTGGGCCGGAAACCCTTTACCCGGGGGGAGGATATTACGCTCGAATACCTGGAGAAGGAATTTAAAGACATAGGCTTGCAGCCGGTTCAGGGGAGTTATTATCAGAAGGTGCCCATGGTGCAGGTTGCTGTTAAGCCCGATGAGCAGATGCATTTTGACATCCCTGGTGGCGTTCTGAATTTGGATTATAAGGATGAATTTGTAGCTTTTTCCCGGCGTCTGACCGACCGGATCGAGCTGAAAGATTCGGATTTGGTTTTTGCCGGTTACGGCATCGTGGCCCCTGAGTACAACTGGAATGATTATGCAGATATCGATGTGAAGGGAAAAACCGTGGTTGTGCTGGTCAATGATCCCGGCTATGGGACCGACCGGCAAGATTTCTTCACGGGCCATGCCATGACTTACTATGGGCGGTGGACGTATAAATATGAAGAGGCAGCCAGGCAGGGGGCCAGTGGCTTGCTGATCGTTCATGAGACCGGACCGGCGGGTTATCCCTGGAATGTTGTGCTCAACGGAGCGGTCATTCCTAAGTTGTATTTGGAGCCGGACGATCGTTATATGTCGCGGTGTGCCCTGGAAGGATGGATTACTTCGGATGCCGCCCGCAAGTTGATGGACAGCTATGGTTACGATTTGGATGAGCTGAAAGAGCAGGCACGGCAACGCCACTTCCAGGCCGTGGAGCTGGATGGCAGTGTGCAATTTGCCATGCAGAGTTCGCGCCAGTTTGCTACCTCCAGAAACATCATGGGATACCTGCCTGGAAAAGAGCGAGAAGATGAGGTGATCATTTATTCGGCCCATTGGGATCACCTGGGTGTGGATCCCACCCTGGAGGGCGACACCATCTACAACGGGGCCGTGGATAACGGCACCTCGCTGGCCTGGATGATGGAGATCGCTGAAGCCTTTGCCAGCCTGGAGGATAAACCCAGTCGTTCGGTGATGTTCTTCGCCCCTACAGCGGAAGAACAAGGATTGCTGGGCTCCAAATATTATGCTGAGAATCCCCTTTTCCCACTTGAGAAGACGGTGGCCAACATCAACAATGACCTGATGTTGCCTTATGGACGCTATAAGGATGTGATGGTCACCGGGTACGGAAAATCCGGACTCGACGACCTGCTGGCTGAAGTGGCCCCGGAGCATGACCGTTATATCTTCCCTGATCCCAACCCACATACCGGTATGTATTACCGGAGCGATCATTTTAGTTTTGCCCGGGTAGGGGTACCCGCTCTTTTTGCCAGGGGCAACTGCGATTCGAGAGAACACGGCAAAGAATGGGCCCGCAAAAAAGAGCAGTTTTGGCTGGAGAACCGCTACCACGACCCCAGCGATGAATACAACCCCGAGACATGGGATCTGTCCGGCATACGCGATGACGCCCGCCTGTTCTTCGAAGTGGGCTACCGCCTTGCCAACCAAAACAACTTCCCCGGCTGGAAAGAGGGAGCGGAATTTAAAAAGATAAGGGAACGGATGATGGAGGAACAAAAATAACGCATTCATGCCCGAAAAAAGGATATTCTCCTGGATAGGTTTTTTGTTGTGTCTGATGTTGACGATGCCGGGTATAACACGTAGCCAGGGGCATGCAGCTTTCACCAATTTTCGCAGCCATTTCTATGTTTTTGATAAAGGCCATTTCAGACAACTGGAACACCTTCCCATCCTGTCTAATCAGGTGGCTAAATGGGGTGTGGCTTACCAGCGCAACGACGGGGCCCTGATGGTCTACCACAACGGGGTGAAAAACAAATTGTCTGAGATCGTCGAGGATTATCAAATTACCGATGGATTGCTGGTTTATACCTATAACAATACCCTTTTTGTCTATGAAGGCAGGGACAAGACCATCCTATCCATGAATGCCCCCCGCTATGAGGCCGATGAAAACCTGGTGGCCTATTATGATGAGATCGATAAGATGTTCAAGGTCTATTACAAAGGCAAGATCTTCGATGTGGAAAGCGCCCTCTCCAATCCGCCTGTCTCTGATTTCAAAACAGGCGACAACATGGTGGCTTACCTCGACCCCAACAACTACCTCCAGGCCTTTTTTGAAGGGGCTACCCGCCGGCTAATGCTGGCCCAGGGCAGGCCTTCCTATGAGGTCGACCGCAACCTGGTGGTGTATTATGATGTCACCCGGTCTACCCTTCAGCTGTTCCACCTTTATGGACAAAGGCAGCTGTCCACTTTCCGCCCGATATCATACAAAGTAGCCGATGAGCGCGTGGCTTTCGTCGATAACGAGGGTAGTTTCCGGTTGTATGAAAATGATCAGATCAAAACCCTCAGCACTTTGACTCCCGATTTTTATGCGCTGCGCGACAGCTTGCTGATATACGGCCAGCAGAATGAACTGATGGCCTATTACGACGGCGAGATCCGGCGGCTGGAAAACTTTATCCCTGCTAAGATGGAGTATGGCTTCAATACCATGGCTTACCTGAATGAGCGCAATCACCTGCGGGTATTTCAGGGAGGTGAGCTGAAAACCGTCTCCTATGAACCGGTCAACCGCTTCGAGGTGTTCTGGGATGTGGTGTGGTTCAACGTCGGGGTCAACAGCAACAAGGTCTACTACAACGGGAAGATTTACTAATAACCAGCGGATTATCCAGCGCTTAGCGCAGCGCTAAGCGCTGAAAATGTACGAAAACGAACAATCCAGGCGCTTAGCGCTGCGCTAAGCGCTGAAAATTATTAAAACATTCCGGCGATGAATTCCTCCTTATCCACCGAGTGGAAATATTTATTAAAGTCGATGCCGTTAAGCTTTTCTTTTATTTTTTGATGCTCGTGGGGAACATCTTTGAGCATTTCTTCTATCTCGCCGGTATCCAGGGTATTGAAGAAATCCCCGTAGATCTTTACATCTTGCATGATCCCATTTTGAACGTCGATGTGGAACTCAATGTTACCCCCGTTGGTTTTCACCATTTTCTCAAAGTTATACTTGGGGGAGCTGCCGAAATTCCATTCCCAGGTATCGTATTTTTCTTCCTTCAGGCGGTTGATGTTGCGGCGGTCTTCTTCGGTATATTGATACAGGCGGGCGTCTTCATGGGTCTCCAGGATGTGTTCCATGATCCGGTCACGAAATTCCAGCACATCCATCTCTTCTTCCATGAAGTCCTTGATGTTGCCTACCCGGCTTTTTACCGATTTTACGGCTTTGTCCCTGAACTTGAGGGGGTTTACCTTTAGGGCGTTGGAAAGATCCGACATCACGGAGGAGTACAACAGGGTGCCGTGATGCTGAACCCGGTTGCCATGAATATTTTGGGCGTTGCCCGATACCTTCCTGCCATCGATAACAATATCGTTGCGGCCTTCGAAGTTCGCATTCAGGCCCATGGTTCTGAGCACATCAATAATGGGTTGGGTATACTGGCTGAAATCCACTTTGCTTTCTTTTTTGTCGACATTTTTGATGAAGGTGAAATTCAGATTACCCAGGTCGTGGAAGACGGCACCACCGCCTGAAAGTCTCCTGACCACGTCGATGTTGTTCTGCTTGATGTAGGGGTAGTTGATCTCCGCCAGGGTATTCTGATGGTTGCCCACGATAATCGAAGGCCGGTTCCTCCAAAGCATGAAGCAATTGTCGGAAAAGTTCCTGACTACATACTCTTCAGCTGCGAGGTTGAAATGGGGGTCGGTATCAGGATTCTTAATGCAGAGCATAACAGAAAGGTTTGGATTTGTCAATGAATGTTAGAAGATATCAACAAATTCAACCATAAAATGTTTTTTTTAGATAGCGGTTTCCCAGACAGAAATAGAGCTGGAAAACCGGATATCCCAGTACAATTCCCAACAGGGCGCCCCCGATAATGTCCAGGGGATAGTGAACGCCCAGGTAGATGCGGCTATAGGAAACGACGGCCGCCCAGATGAAGATCGCCCAGCTGTAGTAGCGGTTCTTGAAGAGTTTGCTGGTGAAGAAGGCCATGGCAAAAGTATTGGCTGCATGGGAAGAAACAAAGCCAAAATCCCCGCCCCGGTATCCGCTCACGGTATGAACGAGGTCTTTGATCTGAGGATTGTGGGTAGGGCGAAATCTTTCAAACACTTCCTTAAATGCCTTCACTGAGATCTGATCGGAGAGGGTGATAAGCAGAGCGATAAAAAGCAGGGTGGCGAGTGCGTTCCATTGGTAACGCCATACCATCACCAGTATGAGTACCCCATAGAAAGGATACCAGAATTCTTTTTCACTGACTTCGTACATGATGATGTCCCAGGTAGGTGCATGCAGCCCGTTAAGAAAAAGCAACAGTTTGGTGTCCAGTTCCAGTAAAAATTCAAGCATACCAAAAGAAAAATTATTTATTGAGCTCCTCCCATATCAGATCTTTCATTTGGGCAATACCTTCCTGGGTGATGGAAGAGATGAAGACCCAGGGGATATCGGGCAGATCCTGCTGCAGGAGCTCTTTGAGTTCCGCATCGAGCAGGTCGCTTTTGCTTATGGCCAGCATTCTTCGTTTGTCGAGTAATTCCGGGTTGTATTGTTTGAGTTCGTTGAGCAGGGTCCGGTATTCCTTGTGAATATCCTCGCTGTCGGCCGGGACCATGAACAACAGCAGGGCATTTCTTTCGATGTGCCGGAGGAACCTTAGTCCCAGGCCTTTGCCTTTGTGGGCGTTTTCAATGATACCCGGTATATCGGCCATCACGAAGGATTTAAGATCGCGGTATTCGATCATCCCCAGGTTAGGTTCCATGGTGGTGAAGGGGTAGTCAGCTATCTTAGGCCTGGCAGCGGATATGGCCGAGAGCAGGGTGGACTTGCCGGCATTGGGGTAACCTACCAGGCCAACATCGGCAAGTACTTTGAGTTCCAGAACATACCAATCCTCTCCGCCTTCCTCGCCGGGCTGGGCATGTCGCGGTGACTGGTTGGTGGAGGATTTGAAATGGACGTTGCCCAGTCCGCCCCTTCCGCCTTCCAGCAAAATCTTCTCTTCATCGTGGTGCAGGATCTCAAAGATCTTTTCTCCGCTCTCAGCCTTTTTGGCTACTGTGCCCAGGGGAACTTCCAGCACCCGGTCCTTCCCGCTCGCCCCGGTACTGCGCGACCCGCCGCCGGGCTTACCGTGCTCGGCGAGCACATGCTTGTTGTATTTCAGGTGTAAAAGGGTCCAGAGATTCTGGTTGCCCCGCAGGATGATGTGGCCCCCCCGGCCCCCGTCACCGCCATCGGGCCCGCCTTTGGGAACGAACTTCTCCCGGCGGAAATGTACGGACCCGGCACCGCCATTACCCGAGCGCATAAAAATCTTCACATAATCGACAAAATTTGTTTTCTCCATGTTGGCAAGCTTCCCGGGATTTATTCAATCACCTGATAGATGTCTTTTAAGTTTCTGCCCAAACCGTCGTAGTCCAGGCCATATCCCACGATGAAGTCATTGGGTATCTCCATCCCTACATAATCCAGGGGGATATATCCCTTGTATACATCGGGCTTGAGTAGAAGGCTGGCTATCTTGAGTTGCCGGGGATTGTACTTATGGATTTGTTCATGGAGCATGCGGATGGTCAGGCCCGAGTCAACAATATCTTCCAGCACGATCACATTCCGCCCCGAAAGATCTTCATTCAGTCCGATCAGCTCCTGGACATCGCCCGATGAGGTCATACCCTGATAGGAGGCAAACTTGACGAAGGAAAGGTGGGTGTTGATCTGCAATTCCTTGAACAGATCGCTGGTGAACATAAAAGCTCCGTTGAGGATGCTCAGGAAGACCGGGGTTTCTTCCTCCTTGAAATCACGGCTGATCTCTGCCGCTATTTGTTTGATGCTCTGGTATATGTCTTCGTAGTGGATGTAAACCTGGAATTGTTTATCCTTCAGCCTGATTTTATTCATAACACAAAATATATTAAATTTGGGAGTTCAGATAATGCAAATTAAGCAATTAACTCTTTTATTAAAAAATTAAAAATTAAAAATTTGACATGGAGCCACAAGTAAGTATTATCATGGGCAGCACTTCTGACCTGGAAGTCATGGAGAAGGCTGCCAAGATCCTGGATGAGTTTAAGATTCCATTTGAGTTACAGGCACTATCGGCCCACCGTACACCCGATAAGGTGATGGATTATGCCAAGAATGCACACAAAAGGGGAGTTAAGGTGATCATTGCCGGAGCAGGAGGAGCTGCGCATTTACCCGGTGTAATCGCATCGATGACCCCGTTGCCGGTCGTTGGCGTGCCCATTCGTTCTTCTATCTCCATGGATGGCTGGGATTCCATTCTCTCCATTCTGCAAATGCCTCCCGGTATACCGGTGGCCACCGTGGGGATTGATGCAGCGCGCAATGCAGCCATTCTGGCCACCCAGATCCTGGCTCCAACGGATCAGAAGATCCTGAATACCGTGGAAAATTTCAAGGCAGGCTTAAATCAGAAGATCGTCAAGGCCAACGAAGATCTGGCCGAGGTGAAGTACAAGCACAAAACGAACTAATAAGAAATTGTCAGAATGACTTGATGCCGATGATCTTTCGGACATCGCGGACGGTCCTGGCCGCTGAGGCGCGGGCTTTTTCCCTTCCCATGGCGGCCACCTTTTTCAGGTACTCCTGGTCGCCATAGATGGCCTTGATCTTTTCCCTCAATGGATCGGTGAATTCAATGATGTCGCCGGCCAGCTGTTTCTTCATGTCCCCATAGCGGATCCTGGTGGTATTGTATTGCTCCAGGAAATAATCGTAGGTTTCCTTCTCCGAGACGATCTCCATGAGCTTGAAGATGTTTTTGATGGCCTCGGCCATCTCCTGGTTGGGTTCGGTGGGACCAGCATCGGTGACGGCTTTCATCACCTTCTTTTTGATTACTTGGGGTTCATCCGACAGGTAAATGGCATTGCCCTCTGTTTTGCCCATTTTCCCTGAGCCGTCCAGTCCCGGCACCTTTACCAGGTCTTCCCCGAAGTTATAGGGCTCGGGCTCGGGGAAATACTCCTGATTGTACATGTTGTTGAACCTGCGGGCAAAGCGCCTTGTCATCTCCAGGTTCTGTTCCTGGTCCTTGCCTACCGGTACCTTGGAGGCATGATGAATGATGATGTCGGTGGCCATCAGAACAGGGTAGGTCAGCAAGCCGGCATTGACGTTGTTGGGTTGACTGCGCACTTTTTCCTTGAAAGAAGTGGTGCGTTCCAGCTCCCCCACATAAGCGTTCATGTTCATCAGCAGATACAACTCCGGGATTTCAGGTATATCGCTTTGTATATAGAGGGTGGCCTTTTCCGGGTCGATGCCCGCAGCCAGATATTCCGAGAGGATTTGACGTACGTTTCCGTGCAGATCCTCGGGATTGGGATATGTGGTCAAGGAATGATAATCGGCTATAAAAAAATAGCATTCATGTTCCTGCTGCATCCTCACAAAGTTCCTGAGTGCTCCGTAATAGTTCCCCAGATGCAGGTTCCCTGTTGACCGAATGCCACTGACTACTTTTTCCATAGGATTGATTAAGAGTTTAAGTTTGACTATTTTTGCAAAAATATAAAATGTAATTGAAAATATGGCTTGCCGCAAAAAGAACCCAAAATAAACCCACCGCGCTGCGCTAAGCTTTGGGTTTGACGGTTTGCCAGGTGATGGTAATGCATCTGCTTACCGGGTATGGCAGCCGGATCAATTTAGCGGATGATAAAATACAATAACAGGTTTATAAACGTTAATTTACAATATGATTACGTTAATTAAAATCTTTTTCTTTTTTGTTCTGCTGGTATTTGTAGGAGGAATGGTTGCCAGGTATTTCATGAGGCGTTTTTTCAGGAAGATGCAGAACAATATGAATCAGCATACGCAAGGCCAAACAGAGCGTAAGAAGGAGGGTAAGGTCACTATAGAATACGAGAAG
The DNA here is from genome assembly GCA_018334675.1 of Bacteroidales bacterium. Taxonomy (GTDB): domain Bacteria; phylum Bacteroidota; class Bacteroidia; order Bacteroidales; family UBA12077; genus JAGXLC01. Next base: position 59,548 of record JAGXLL010000009.1, read on the forward strand.
GATAAGAAGGGAAAAAAACGCTATAAGGGGGACCAGGGTGACTATATCGACTATGAAGAAGTGGATGACCAATGAATAAGGAAACAATCAGCGCTTAGCGCAGCGCTAAGCGCTGAAAGATGTTCGAAAACGAACAATACCCACGCTTAGCGCTGCGCTAAGCGCTGGTTGTTTCCTGAATTTTTTTCCGGTCAGGTAAAGATGATTTGCGCCCCTTCACCGGCGGCTTTTTCATAGAATTCACCTACCGTAAGGATGCCGCTCACATGTTCGCTCAGATCTTCCTTTCCCACCTTGAACATATCCACGGCCAGCTGGCAGGCATAGACCTCACCGCCACCAGCTGTGATCATGTCCATAAACTCATCTACCGGCGGCACGTCCAGCTCATCCATCTGCTTTTTCATCATGTTGGAAACCATCTTCTGGATGCCGGGGATCATACCCAGCAGCTTAGGCATGCGGGCCCCGTTGGGCATTCTCAGGGCCGGGTTTCCCACGGTGGCTGTTTGGAGTTTGTTCATGCGTTTTTTGATCACCGCATCCAGCCCGAAGAAGGTGAAAAAGACTTTGGCTTCCTTGCCATCCATCACAGCGCCGTTGGCCAGAACCAGTGCGGCATAGACGTCTTCCAGGTTGCCTTTGGAACAAATGACGGATACTTTGTTTATCTTACCTTTTTCCTGATTTTCCATGATAATAGGTTTTATAGGTTAAACACAGCTGGTGGGTTTGGGAATACCGGCTATTTTGGAGGCCTTTTTCAGGGGTCCGCCGGGGAAGAGCTTGTAAAAGCCCTTGATGTCGGTAATGCCTGATTTACCCACCTTGCGGATGGTCAGGTTGGCTCCTTCCTGGTACTTTTCACGCAGAAAATTGAGCACCTGGAAGTGCTCATCGCCCAGCTCAATGCCTTCTTCCCGGGCAATCTCCCTGGCGATGTCCTCATTCCATTGATTGAAGTCTTGCAGGTAACCTTCGTCGGTTACTTCTAAATTTTTTCCTGCTAATGTTTTCTGTGCCATAATATTGATTTTTATTGTTTGGTTGATTGATGTGATTTTGTTTGTTGATTTGAGAGTTTCTTCATAAAAGTGATCATGAAACCCATGCCTTTTTTCATTTCGGGAGAGCGCATCTCCTTGAATGTTTTCCACAGGGAATATTCCTTTATTTCGCTGAAGTCTGTTTCCTGATAGGTATTGACCGCATTGTTCAGGGCCCTGAGCATGTCGGGCTGGGTGATGTTGTGAATGGTTTCCAGGATGACAGGGATATTTTCTGCCAGTTCCCGGAGCTCTTCAGGTGAATAGTTGCGCACGATGGTATCCATGATGCGGGTGGATTCCCTGAGAAAATCGAAATAGCCTTTCTGTTCCATCTCATGGAATTTGTGGATCACATCCACCCCTACTTCGTTCACAATAGGGCCGGCATCTTTGGTCAGATCCACCATACTTTCAAAGGTCTCGAGCATCTGGTTGAAGTTGTCCACATTGCGAAGCATACGCAGGGACAGATTTTTCAGGTCATCAACATTGACCTCAATGTCCCTTTTGTCCAGTTCGTCCACCGTGCTTTGAAAGGCATCTTTTCCTATGATGGACAGATCATCGGCCAGATCGTTGAGACTTTCGCGCTGCAGGCGTTGTTCATTGACATGGTTCAGCACCTGGTCCAGCTTCTGGTTGATCTCGTTGATCTGCTTTTGTAAATCTTGATTGTTTTCAGCCATAGTGTATGCTTTTAGGATTTTTTGCCCGCCATGGTCATTTGCGACTCGATGGGCATCTCTTTGCCTTTAAGCAGAATGTGCCAGTATATCCAGCGGAAAAGTACTTTTCCGTAATGGTTCATCTTGGTATTCTGTAACAGTCCGAAGGGTCCAACACCGGGTAAGGGGAAAGTGCCGGGCAGTGGTTCGGTGTCGTAGTTGAAGTCGATGATCGAGCCATTGCCATATCCGGTTTCAATGTAGCAGTTGGAGTGTCCGTCGAATTGTGCCTTCAGGGGCCGGTTCTCGATGGCGCTGAGCAGGTTCTCATAAACCACCTCCGAGGCAAAATGGACGACCGATCCGGCTTTGGAAGTTGGGATGTCGGAAGCATCGCCCAGCACGAAAATGTTCTCGTGGTTTTTGGACTGCAGGGTGTATTTGTCGGTGGGGATGAAATTCAGGTCATCTCCCATATCGCTGCGTTCTACCAAGGAGCTGCCGGTGTTCACCGGAACGATGGTCAGCACGTCAAAGGGGATCTCCTGTTCGTCGTAGGAGCGGATCACCTTCTTCTCATTGTCCACGCTCTCCAGGTAGAAATCGGGTACCACCCGGATGTTCTTCTCTTCAAGCAGGTCTCCCAACATCCTGGAGGCCTTGGGTTTGGTGAAGGCCCCGGACAGGGGGGTGACGAAGGTGATGTCCACCTTCTCGCGGATACCTGCCTCAGTGAAATAGGCATCGGCCAGAAAGGAGAACTCCAGGGGAGCTACCGGGCATTTGAAGGGCAGCTCGGCGATGTTCACCACCAGCCTGCCACCTTCCCAGTCACGGAAAAATTCCCTCAGAGCAACAGCTCCGTCCAGGGTATAGAAATCGAATATCTCCTTACGCCACAGGCTACCATCCTTCAGTCCGGGTGTCTCCTCCGGACTGATGTCGGTTCCCGTGGCTACGATCAGGTAATCATATTGCAGCACCTGACCGCCTTCCAGGAGGACCTGGGTGTTGTTGGGCTCGATCTTGTCGATGCCATTATATATGACCTGTACCCCCGGTGGAAGAAAGTCGGATTTGGGTTTGATCACATCGTTTTTGTTGTAGATGCCAAATGGGATGAACAGAAAACCCGGCTGATAGTAATGGGTTTTGTCTTTGTCCACAATGGTGATCTCCCATTGATCTCTTGAGAGGACCTTACGGAGTTTGTTGGCCATGATGGTTCCACCCGTGCCGGCTCCTAAAATGACAATCTTTTTCATACGATTTATTTTTAAATTTTCAGGTTTTCGTTTTTTCCCGCAAGTGGCGGGGAAAATCCTTATGACCCCGTTGCTGTAATTTGGAATAAAGGGTCATGCGGTTTTCAGATTCGATAATTTTTGTTATAATTTTAAACTGTTGATCATCCTTTTGTTAATCAATTAACAGAGATATCACGAACAAAATTACATATTATCTAAATATTTAGATGTATTTATACGACTAATAAATATCATAACTGATATATATCATAGGGAGCTGAAGATGAGTAAAATTTTGGATACCTCCAATTGCAAGCACTGCGCCTATCGATCCTGGGCTTTCAACAAACTGGATCAACAAGCCCTGGAGAAGATTGATTCCCATAAAACCGAGGTTTTCTATGAGAAAGGTGAAGTGATCTGCACCGAGGGCGAGGAGGTCAACAGTTTTCTATACTTGAGAAAAGGGCTTGTGAAACTGCTGACCACCGAGAAAAATGAAAAGGAACACATCATCAGCATTGGCAAGCCGCTGGATTTCATTGGGTTGCTCAGTATATTCTCCAACAGCAATCACATTTATACCATTACTGCTATAGAGGACTCGGTGGTGTGTTTTGTGGACCTGGAGGTCATTAAGGGTTTGATGCGACAAAACGGCAAATTTGCCCTGGATTTCCTGGAGAAATCGAGCCGGGTGGCAGACGATGTGATCAATACCCGCATCAGCATAAACACCAAGCAGTTGCGGGGCCGCATTGCTTATATTCTGCTGTTCTTTGCCAATCATATATATAACACAAGTGAATATGAATTGCCCATTAGCAGGAAAGAACTGGCTCAGTTGATCGATATGAGCACTGAGAATGTGATCCGGATCCTATCGGAATTTCGGAAGGACAAACTCATTGAGATAGAAGGCAAGCTCATCCGTATACTGGACGGGCAAAGGCTTCAGCGGATATATGATCTGGGATAGCATGGAGGAGAAGCCATTTTCAGGTGGCAATTCTGTATACACAGGCCCATTCACATAGGGCTTGGGTGGGTCTTTTCAGGAGTGTCCCGATTTTCTAAGATTCCGAACGGTTTTGGCCAGGTTGGTAGCAAAGACAAATTCATTGAGTTCGGGATTGTCGCTGTGCAAAATTTCCTCGCGCGATCCTTCCCACCATTTCTTTCCTTCATACAAAAAGATCACCTTGTCGCCGATTTCCATCACCGAATTCATGTCGTGGGTGTTGATGATGGTGGTGGTTTCTATATCCCGGGTCAGTTCTCCGATCAGCCGGTCGATGCGGATGGCGGTCTTGGGATCCAGTCCCGATATAGGTTCGTCGAAAAACAAGTATTTGGGGTAAAGGGCAATGGCCCGGGCAATGGCCACCCGTTTTTGCATACCCCCGCTGATCTCGGCAGGGTAAAGGCTGTTGGCATTGACGATATTGACCCGCTCCAGGCACTCATTAACCCGGTTCAGCTTCTGCTGCTCGGTCATGATGGTGAACATGTCCAGGGGGAATTTGACATTCTGCTCCACAGTTTCGGAATCGAAGAGGGCGCCACCCTGAAAGACCATTCCGATGTTTTTGCGGATCTCTTTCTTTTTCTTGAAGCTCAGTTTGTTGAACACCACGTCATCGTAAAAGATTTTGCCGCTGTTGATATCGAGCAGTCCGATGATGCATTTGAGCAGCACCGTCTTTCCTGAGCCGCTCTGCCCGATGATCATGTTGGTCTTTTTCTCCTCGAAATACACCGAGATGTCATTGAGCACATCGGTGTTATAAAAGGATTTATAGAGGTTTTGCACTTCGATCATGTCAGCAACAATTGTGTTAAAATGTAGTTGGTTATCAGTATGATGATGCTGCTTTCCACCACGGCCCGGGTGCTGTTTTTGCCCACCTGCAAGGCTCCGCCATAGGCATTGTAACCCCGGTAAGAGGATACTGCGGTGATGATGAACCCAAAAATAGCGGCCTTGATCAGTGTATAGGTGATGTAATAGGGTATAAAGGCATACTGGATACCGTAAATGTAATCATGGGAGCTGACCACTCCGGTAACCACTCCTCCCATCCAACCCCCGAGCAAACCGATGAAGATGCTCATGATGGTCAAAAAAGGCAGGAAGAACACAGCGGCTACTATCTTGGGCATGATCAGGTAGCTGGCGGAGTTCACGCCCATGATCTCCAGGGCATCGATCTGTTCTGTAACGCGCATGGTACCTAGTTCGGAGGCTATGTTGGAGCCGATCTTGCCGGAGAGGATCAGGGCCACGATGGTAGAGGAGAACTCCAGCAGCAGGATATCCCTTACGGCCAGTCCAAGCAGGTAGCTTGGATAAAGGGGGCTCTCGGTGTTGTAAGAGGTTTGTATGGTGATCACCGCTCCGATGAACACCGATATGATGGCCACGATGCCCATGGAGTTGATCCCCAGGAATTCGATCTCTTTGAGGGTTTGCCGGTAGTACATCCATTTTTTCTCCGGCGGGGCAAACACCCGTCCCATCAAAATCATAAAACGGCCAATATGTGTGAACAGGTCTCTGAGGGGTTTGATCATGATTTGGCATATTGATTCACCAGGATATCTTTCATCTTTGGTACGCCCGTGCTGGCTTTTTCCCGGATAAAGTGGATGTTTTCGCTGCGGGGAGGCTCCTGGGTTCCGGGATCCACCAGGAAAAAAGGAATGGAGGAGTCTGCGTAATACACCAGTCCGGCTGCCGGATATACCGCCAGGGAGGTGCCCACGACCGCAAAGATATCGGCCTGTTCCACCAGCCGGGCCGCTTCTGAGATGGCAGGCACGGCTTCTCCAAACCATACCACATGCGGGCGCAGTTGGTATCCTTTCTCGCATCTATCGCCCAGGTTCAGCTCCGCCCCTTCGATGTTGTAAACCAGGGAGGCATCACCCGTGCTTCTTGCTTTTCTGATCTCCCCATGCAGATGCAGCACCCTCGTACTGCCGGCTCTTTCATGCAGGTCGTCGACATTCTGGGTGACGATCTGCACATCGAAATGCGACTCCAGCTCCTCCAATGCCTTGTGTCCCGCATTGGGCTCGCTGTTGAGCAATTGCCGGCGGCGTTCATTATAAAACCTCAGTACCAGTTCAGGGTCCCTTTCCCAGGCTTCCGGGCTGGCCACCTCGGTTACATCATACTGCTCCCACAATCCCCCCATATCCCGGAAGGTCTTGAGTCCGCTTTCGGCGCTGATGCCCGATCCACTAAGTACTACCAGTTTTTTCATAGATCCGTCGTTTTGGAACCTTCACAAATTTAATGATTTTACGCCAGTTTTGAATGCGATTCATCCACCAAAGCCATACAAGCCGATGGAAGAGATCCGGTTAGGAGACTCTGTGCAGTCAAGAACAAGAAAGCTGATGTCTGTTTTGGCTGTTATGTGTCGAAAAATTAATTACCGGCAGATGCAGGGTTTGGAGGCTCCTGGATTGACTTATAGCTATGATTGCCAATGGTTTACCCCTGTATCAGTTTATGATAAAGGATGAGTGAAACCGGGTTCCTTGCACGATTTTTTTTCAATCCCGGAAGACGGGTCCCTGATTATAAAATCCGGTACAATTTATTTCCCATTGTAAGATAGATTTTTATTGACTTGCTGCTCTATTTTTATTATCTTTTTTAAAATTCCAAAAATCAATGCTATGAAAAAATCACAAATTACCTGGATCCTGATGATTGTTTTTGCCAGCTTTCTAGGGTGCGGCCAGCAATCCGGTAATTCGGGCGAAGCCGAAGAAACCGAGGAAAACAAAGCACAATCCGCGGAGATGGAAAGTAAAACCTCCAAGCCTGAGTTGATCAGCAAATGGAGTACCGACCGGGTGATGAAGGTCCCCGAATCTGTCTGTTACGACCCGGGCAACGAGGTTTTATATGTTGCCAACATTCAGGGTAACCCCACAGCAAAGGACGGAGAGGGATTCATCTCCATGCTCTCGACCGACGGTGAGGTGCTGGACCTGGAATGGGTAACCGGAATCGATGCGCCCAAGGGCATGGGTGTCCACGGAGGCATGTTGTATGTTACCAACATCGATGAGATTGTGGAGATCGATATAGCCAGTGGTGAGGTTGCCAATCGATACGCCTGTCCGGGGGCACAGTTTGCCAACGACATTGCCATCAATGATGCCGGGGTGGTCTTTGCCTCCGATATGTCTGCCAACAAGATTTACAGGTTGGAGAACGGTCAGGTGGAGGCCTGGCTGGAATCCGATATGCTGAAGAGTCCCAACGGATTGTTTACTACCGCAGATCATTTGATGATCGGCATCGATGGTTCTGTACTGAAAGTGGGTTATGAAGGCGGCTCGCCTGAGACGCACGTCTCCAACACCGGTGGCATCGATGGTTTGGAATTCGTGAAGGATGGTTATTACATTAAGTCGGACTGGACCGGCCATATACATCTGCTCCACCCGGAAAAGGAAAAGCAGCTGATACTCGATACCACCGACG
>JAGXLL010000107.1 GCA_018334675.1 Bacteroidales bacterium
GCTTTTGTATATGCCCGGAAGAAGATCCCGGATTTACAGATGGTGCTTGTTACCGGACCGAGGATTAAACCGGATTTCCTGGAGGTTCCCGATGAGATAGACATTCAGCCTTTTATACCCCGGTTGTATGAGCATTTTGCTGCCTCGGACCTGGTGATAACCCAGTGTGGGGGTACATCCGTGGTCGAGCTGAGGGCACTCAACAAACCTTTTATTTATTTTCCTTTGGAAAAGCATTGCGAACAGGCCAACATCGCTCATAATTTAAGAAAACACCACATTGGGGTGGCAATGAGATTTTCTAAAACGGATCCGGTTATGTTGGGCGAAAAGATTGTAGCACTATGTGGAAAAGAAGTCAAATATCCCGATATCCCTTTGGATGGGGCTGAGCGGGCTGCAAGCCTGATGGCCCCGTTGCTGGAAAGCGAACATGATGTGGAGGAATTGTTGGATGTGGATCCAAAATGATTCTGATTGTTTGGATCGAAATGCTTTTTCCATAAACCATCCTGGGCCTACATAATAGGTATAAATGTTTTTGGATACTAATACAAGAATATTATAATTATTTTGGATGAAGATATTATAATTATACTTGGTAATTATCATGTAATATCCTCTCAGGTGATTACTCCTGCGAACCTTGAGGAATTTCTGTTAGAGAGGCCCTTTTAATATTGTTTCCATGACAATCATGCAATCTTGAACGGTTTCAAAATATATTTGATATGAAACTTTTGAAAATAGCGATTTTCACTATCATTGGCGGTATTGGTCTTTATTTCCTTTTAATTGCAAAACCCAAAAGACGAATTCCTTCAAACCGGAGGATATGATCATCAGAATTTCTGAAATAGAAATTTACCCTGAATATCTGGATGAATATATTTCCATACTGAAAGAGAAATCGGCAGCTTCTGTTCCATTAGAGCCTGGAGTGATTTCCATCTTTCCCATGTTCCAAGAAGAAAGCCCCAATAAAATTAGGGTCCTGGAAATCACCAACATGGGAGCGGGTTATAAAAAAAAACCACTCCTTAGGGGGGAGTGGTTGAAAATCTTGGGTTGTGGAGCTGGCGGGAATCGAACCCGCGTCCGGATAAGAAACCGAAATGGTCTCTACATGCTTAGTTCCTGGTTTGGGTTTCGGAAACGACATGGTCCGGAACCCACCTTCACCGTTTCCTAGCCTCTTAAGTTTCACCCAGCCATCGAGGCGGTGACTGAGCTATACCAACTTTGTGGTGACACCTCTTGGCCCGGCCGCGGCTGGTCAGCGCCGCCGGAGAGGCGACTCGTCCCGCGACCTCTTGTCGTCGGGATGAAGCTTAAACCGCTGTCGCGTGATTAAGCAGCGAGTGCGTAGTCTTCGTTGCCGTTTATAGGCTATGAGAATTGAGATTTACGAGCCGGATTCCCAACGCTCGGCATGCTGCCATTCCGATTGATCCTACCGTCAATGCCATGTCAGCCCCGTGTTAGTTGAACGCAAAGGTACAAATTCTATTGCTCTGCTATGCATTTCAAAGGAAAAAATATAAATTTACCTGTTCAACCCTAAACCCATTATTTATGAACGATCTCAACCGCATGGGTATTTTACGGGAGACCAAGAATCCCCCCGACCGACGGGTACCCCTGACGCCTGCACAGTGCCTCACTTTTCAGGAGCGTTTTCCCCAAAAGGAGCTTTACATTCAACCCAGCTTTATTCGTGGTTTTGAGGACCAGGAATACCGTTACCTCGAGCTTGATATGAAGGAGGACCTCAGCCATTGTGATGTTTTGCTGGGCATCAAGGAGGTTGATTATACCACGTTCCTGCCCGGGAAAACCTATATATTCTTTTCCCATGTGGGAAAGAAACAGCCCCATAACCGCAGGATGCTGCAGGAGATCGTGAAAAAGAAGATCACCCTGATCGATTATGAATACCTGACTGATTACAACGGCAAACGCATCATCGCTTTCGGCCGGTGGGCCGGTATGGTGGGTGCCTATAACGGGCTTAGGGCCCGGGGGTTGAGAAACGATACCTTCACACTTAAGCCGGCCCACGAATGCCACGACATGGAAGAGATGTTTTCCGGCCTGAGGCGGCTGGAACTCAATCCCACCAAGATCCTCATCACCGGCGGAGGAAGGGTAGCGCAGGGCGCTATGGAAACCCTGCAGGCCCTCAACATCCGGGAAGTGAACCCGCGGGAATTCCTGGAAAAGGATTTCGATGAACCGGTCCTTGCCCGGCTCGATCCCCACGATTACGTTCAACATAAGCATGGCAAGGCCTTCGACCTGCATCATTTTTTCAGGCATCCCGGGGAATATGAGTCAACCTTCAAACCTTACCAGAAGGTGACCGATCTGTATATTGCCTGCCACTATTGGGATCCTAAATCCCCCCATTTCATCACCAAAGAAGATATGAAGGAGCCGGATTTTAACATCTCGGTGATCGCCGATGTGAGCTGCGATGTTGATGGACCCATTGCTTCCACGGTCCGGGCTTCCACCATAGCCGATCCCTTTTATGACTACAACCCGCAAACCGACCAGGAAGAGTCTCCCTTCAGTGGCAAGAACAACGTGACTGTCATGGCCGTGGACAACCTGCCCGGAGAATTGCCGCGGGACGCTTCCCAGGAATTCGGTCAGACGCTTCTGGATGAGGTTTTTCCTTATCTGCTGGGCAACGATGACAAAGGCATCATTGAAAGAGCTACCATCACCCGCAAAGGTGAATTAACCGAAGCCTACCGTTATTTGCAGGATTATGTGGAGGGGAAGGAGTGAGGAAAGTTTCGGCAGGAGGGCGTTATTTATAGCTGGTGGCAATTCTTCCTGACAGATGGTGTCATACCCGGGAACCCTTTGGGTATTTTTTGGTTTTTTATTGCCGGGTCGGGCAATGCACATACTATTTCCCGGGGCGTTTGAGGTTTTGTATGGTGGTGTGGGGGTCCTGGTTTGTAAAGACAAAGCTGCCGGCTACCAGCACGTTGGCCCCCATCTCAACCAGTTCGGCGGCATTGGCTGTGGTAACACCTCCATCAACCTCGATCAGTGCAGAGGAGCCACTTTGCCGTATCATATGGCTGAGCTTGCGGATCTTATCCAGGGACCGCGGAATGAAGCTTTGACCCCCAAAGCCCGGGTTCACAGACATGATCAACACCAGGTCCACGTCCTGGATGATGGTTTCCAGGGAGCTGACGGGGGTATGAGGGTTGAGGGAAACACCGGCTTTGATGCCCAGCGAATGGATTTTCTGTATGCTTCGGTGTAAGTGGGGGCAGGCTTCAACATGAACGGTCAACAGATCCGCCCCGGCCCGATGAAAGTCTTCCAGATAACGGTCGGGATTCTCTATCATAAGATGTACATCCAAAGGCTTACGTGCATGCCTGTCTATGGCTTCTACCACCGGGATCCCAAAAGATATATTGGGCACAAACAGCCCGTCCATGATGTCCAGGTGAAACCAATCAGCCTGGCTGTTGTTGATCATTTCAATATCGCGTTGAAGATTGGCAAAGTCAGCGGCCAGCATGGATGGAGCAACCAGATGTTTCATGAATCATTATTTTTTTGGAGACCGGTTGAATGCTTCCGGTTTCATGGCCAACAAAAATAGTGAAAAAGGGATATTTCCCAGCAGCTTTAGAAGTTTTTTGTGAATTCCCTGAGCACGATGGTGGCAAAAGCCCCTTTGGGCAATGAGAAATGCAGCCGCAGGGAGTCCGTTTCTTCCTCTACCTCGATCTCCGGTATCAGGATGCCCTGTCGGCGGGTGCCCGTTAAACGGGCACCCCTGAGTGTTGTCAAATCCATCTGTTGTTCTTCCAGGATCTGTTCCTCCAGCCGGGCCGATTCACTGTGGGCCGGGGTCATCTTCTTCCCGTAAACAGGTCCGGTATAGCATATCTCCTGTTTGTCGAATCGTTGTTGTTCGGCTTCCCGGTCTTCTACTACGAATATCCCCCCTGTTTCATGTTTTTTTGCAATGTCGCCTTCCAGGATGGTCTGATACAGCCCTTGTTGTATTCTCCGGAACAGGTAATAATTAAACAGATAGCTCTGGTAGCTGGAAGTAAGGAAGCGGCGCAGCCATTTGTTTTTTTCCCTGCGTTGGCCCAGAAGGATCTCAAGTCCCTTTTGGGCATTGTCGCCTTCCATGCCGAAACGTTGGCTGCCATAGAAGTTGGGAAGGCCTTTGGTGCGGATGGCGCGGGCTATTTCCCTGGATTTCTCAGCCGCTTCATCTACAGGCAGATCCAGGTGCCGTATGCGGATGCTGAACTGGTTGCCCAGCAGATGACCACTTTTAATTTTTCGCCGGTGATAAATCCGTTTGTTGATGGTTACCGGCAACTCCTCCTCAAGCTGATAAGCCAGATCTTTGTCCTGGCCATCCTTCAGCCATACGCTGAAAAACTGGGTGGTAACAGCGTGTTTGTCCTTGATGCCTGCATAGTTGACATCCCCCCGAGGGGTTTGATAGATCCGGGACAGGGCCTTTTGAACATCACGCGTGGTAATGCCTTGCTTTGTGATTTGAATGAACAGATGTTCCCCTGCGCCTTCCGGCTCATAAACGGGAATCTCACTGACAACAAAATCTTCCGGTGTTTCTTTGATTTGTCCCCCTATTCCGGTTATATCGGATGTGACATAGGGCAAAATAAAGTCGATTAGTCCCATAATCAGGCTTTTAGGTTGAATCAACCCTTGGGTTGAAAAAAATGTAAAAGTAAATCAAAATGATGGGCTTCCAGCAAACCAGTCAGTGTAAATGTTTCACCCCAGGTAGGATTTGAGGATTTTGTTGCGGGTGGTATGCTTGAGTCGTTTGATGGCTTTTTCCTTTATTTGTCTGACCCGTTCGCGGGTGAGGTTGATCTTTTCCCCGATCTCTTCAAGGGTAAATGGGTGTTTATTGCCCAGTCCGTAATACAGGCGAATGATTTTGGCTTCCCGCTCGGTAAGGGAGGACAGGGCTCTTTCAATTTCCCGGTTCAGCGATTCATTGATTAAGTTTTCATCGGGCGGGGGATTTTCATTGCTTTCCATGATGTCGTACATGCTGTCCTCCTCTTCTTCATTCAGGGGGGCATCCATGGATAAAGGCTTGGAGGAGTTCTTCAGGGCTTCTTTGATCTCTTCCGGGGCCAGTTCCAGGGTTTTGGAGATCTCCTGGATGGAGGGCTCCCGCTCGTGGCGTTGCTCAAGCTCGGCCAGGGCCCGGTTGATTTTGTTGATAGAGCCGATTTTGTTCAGAGGCAGGCGCACAATCCTTGCCTGTTCAGCCAGGGCTTGCAAAATGGATTGCCGAATCCACCAAACGGCATAGGAGATGAATTTGAACCCCCTGGTCTCGTCAAATCTTCTGGCAGCCTTGATAAGTCCGAGGTTCCCTTCATTGATCAGATCGGGCAAACTCAACCCTTGGTTTTGGTATTGTTTGGCCACAGAAACCACAAAACGCAGATTGGAGCGGATCAGTTTTTCCAGTGCCTCTTCGTCTCCTTTGCGGATTCGTCTGGCCAATTCCACTTCCTGTTCAGCAGTTAACAAGTCTTCCTTGCTGATCTCATGCAAATACTTGTCAACCGAAAGCGCTTCGCGATTGGTGACTTGTTTGATGATTTTTAACTGCCTCATGGACTTACCTTAAGGTTTGATCAAAACGAAAAACCGATTTAAAAAATTGTTGGTTTATATAATGTGAAAATAATCATTTGAATGAATTAAAAAAATTTTTTTACCTTTAAACAGCAATAAATAGAAAGAATTTTTTGTTTTATTTGGGTAATTCCTTTGAAATCTTTATTATTGCACCGGATTTCCAATCAAGGTAATCTTCTTTTCCCCGATTCTTTACAAGACAATACACATTATATCTGAATCAATAATTCTAATTTCCAACTAATCCTTTATTATGTACGATATTCTCGAATTGAACAAGAAATTGGTTTCTGAGTTGCGTCAGATTGCCAAGGAGTTGAATGTGAAGCGGGCTGATTCGTTGAAGAAGCAGGATCTTATTTACAAGATTTTGGATCAGCAGGCCATTAACGCGACAGAAGAACCCAAGCCTGAAAAAAAGACCTCCTCCAGGAAAACTACCCGACAGTCGTCCAAACCAACCAAAGAATCCGCAAAAAGTGGAAGTTCTTCCCGTAAGAACTCAAAAAAGCAGGATTCTGAAACCGAAACTGAGACCATAGAGCCCAAAGAGCCCAAAGAACAGGCCAAGAGCCCTAAGCAGGAGAAGCAACAAAGGAGTAGGTCGCAGAAAGAAGCTGCAGAAAAAGAGCCACAGCAAAAGCAGAAAGAGCAGCCACAAAAGCAGAAAGAGCCGCAACGTGATCAGCAGCAGGATTTTCTGTAATGGTGATAGCTGCATTTATGGGTACAATTGCTCCGATTATTTTAGATAAATTCAAAGTAGATCCTGCTGTTGCAACAGGTCCATTTGTTACTACGTCTATAGATATACTGGGTTTG
>JAGXLL010000033.1 GCA_018334675.1 Bacteroidales bacterium
AAAACTGAATTTACAGGTCTGATATTCTGCTATTTTTTTCAATGGAAAATTTGATTTTTACGAGGAGGGTTCCTATTTTGACCTGCCAAATGCCGGGTTTTTTATTCCCTGTTACCGCAAAGCATCATGTTCAACCCATAAATCATAATCGGAGGTATACTCTATGAATCAAAGGAAACGTACATTCACTTTATTATGGATCGTAGTCTCTCTGATGGTTGTAGCTGGTGGATGCAGCACCACAGCAACTGTAAAAACCCAATCGGCGGAAAAGCCTGTAAAGGAAAAAAAAGCACCAGGCACCGATTACCTGGGAGAGGGAGTTGTTCTGGCTCCTTTCATGTGGGAAGATGGGGGTTTTAGTGAAAGAACCTATTATCCATCGAACATTCTAACTGAGGCCAGTGACCAGACGAACAATGAGTACGAGGTAAAGACGGTTATCGGTGATTTTGATGTCTCGAAAGGAGAAACAAAATGGACGAGCAATGTGATCACGGAGTCGCATCCGGCTAAAAAGGAGGAGTTGAAAGAGGATATGGTCGTGCTTTACACGGGAAAATCGGCTGACGAAGGGTTGGAAAATGCCAAATGGCACCGGGGCGTTGTTTCTTCGACGGATGAATTGTATAAGGACCGGGTAATCATTGATCATGTCTGGCACCTGGATAAATCCGATGAAGCCGATAGCAAGAAAAGTGTTCCGGTAGAGAACATACGCATCATCGATTCACCGGAAATGTAGTAAAAGAATTTATAACATATTACCTGAACAGACTTATGCCTTTTTTTACCCCAGGCCAGGTTGGTGAGGGGGCAGCATAACTATGTGCGGCATTGATTTGCTCTTCTTATCGCCAGGTTTTCCATATCTACCCCTGATGAAGGCCAACGGTTGCTACGAAAGATAGGTCTGCTGTAGATAAGTACCTGTTTTAAAGCATATAGAATGCTGATGGATTCTATTGTAAAATCGATTAAATTATATTTAATTTGTGAAGTAACACTTAATTTCCGGCAGCACATGGGAATCGAGATGCTTCGAATGGGTGAAAGAATAAGAAAAAGGCGCGAATATCTCAATATTCCCTCCAATGACCTGGCCAGTGCCATTGGTGTTTCGTCCAGCCTGATTTCCCAGATAGAGCGAGCCAAAGCATTTCCTTCCATTCTTACCCTGAAAAAAATTGCCGATGTTCTGAATACAACCGTAGGTGACCTGATCGGCGAAAATGAAACATTATTTTCCAATCCTTTATTAAAGGCAAAGGAGCGAAAATTTGTGAAAAAAAACGAGAATGGAGCCAGTTTATACTTATTATCCCGTCATGATCCCCAAAAGGGGATGGAGACATTCATCATTCATTTTAATAAAAATGCTGATTCAACCCATATCATGACCAGCATCCATCCCAGGCAGGAATTTTGCTATGTTTTGAAAGGAGATTTTAAAGCCATATTGAGCAGGAAAGAATATACCTTAAAGCAAGGGGATGGTTTTTATTTCCACTCAAGCCAGCACCATCTATTTTCAAATATCGGAGAGGAGCGTGGTCAAATTCTATGGGTTGTGAATCACTATAGCCCATAAAAAGCTGTTTAATAATTGATTTAGAGTCATGTGATCATTTTTAATTAATCTTTTGCCCTATATAAATAAACGGACAATAAACGTTCCTATCACAAAAGGAAATGATGATTTTATCATGGAGGTCTCCACATAATCAATTAAATTTAAATTTTTAGAAAGCATAATGGTAATGAGCAAAGGATCCTTTAAATATTTAAGCCATGAATGAGAAAGCAAATGTAGTATCGCAAAAGAAAGATCCGGATTTTAAAGATTCAGTTGAAAGTACACTGAAACGGTTTAACTTTCCGGACGAAATCCTTTCCACAATTGAAAAAGAAAAGCTTTTGCCGGAAGGATTGCTTTACAGGTTGCACATAAATTATCCGAAATATTCGGGTATTACAAGAAATAAAGAGGTCTTTTTTGATTTCAAAAAGCAGTATGGCGGTTTAAAGGGATTCAGGGAGATTGTTTCCATACTGGAGGACCATGGGATTGATATCGGCTACATCACGGAGAGGGAGCTCTTTATCAAGATCTATCGCTTTATGGCCACCGGTCATGTGTTGAATTCCATTAACTGGGATGACTTTGAAAACGATTCCTTGTTTCAGCTGGTTTTCCCACAGCCCGGCATGATCAGAGAAGAGACGGTAGCCGCCTATAAGGCAGCCAAAACGGAGGAAGAAAAAAAGGAACTGGTGAATGAATACATCCGCAGCAATACCAACCCCCATGATGGTAAGCAACAGCTGAATAAACCCTGGTTTGAAGATGAAGATGGCGGGCTGGTTATTCTGGAAGGGAGCCAGCATAAATATCCCCAGTGTCAGCTGATCTTTGACAAAAGTACCCAGAGTTGCTTTGCTTTCTGTACCTACTGCTTTCGGCATGCCCAGGTGAGAGGGGATGAGGATATGTTCAGCCAAAAGGAGATCGTTCCTGTACTCGACTATTTAAAACAGCACAAAGAAGTTACCGATATTCTCCTCACCGGGGGCGATGCCGGACTGATGCCTTACAACAGATTGCATGATTATCTGATGCCGATTGTAGAGGATGAAGCCCTTTCCCATATCAAAACCATAAGGATTGGTTCCAGGGCCTTGAGTTATTATCCGGAGATGATTCTGAAAGAGGATTACGACCGTTACCTGGAGCTGTTCAGACATTTAATCGACAATGGCATTCAGGTTGCCTGGATGGCCCATTTTTCCACGCCCAGGGAAATATTAAACCTGCCTTCGATAGCCGCTATACGGAGACTGAAGACTTATGGCTTAACGCTTAAGAGTCAGAGTCCTATCATGAATCACATCAGCCTGTTTACAGATGACCAGGGCCATGTGGATGTGGACCGGTCGGCTCAAAACTGGATCGACCTGGCCAATATTTTTGCCATGCTGCGTATTGGCTTTCATTCCATGTATCTGGCCCGCCCGACAGGCGAACATCACTACTTCACTGTTCCGGTAGCAGAAATCGATAAAGTGTTCAGCAAGATTTACCGTTCGCTTCCTTCTCTCAACCGACCATCGCGTTATATTACCCAAACTTCTTCGGCAGGTAAAATATCCATTATTGGAACGACCGAGGTCAAGGGAGAAAAGGTCTTTGTCCTTAAATTCAATGAAGCAAGAAACATGGAATGGATGGATGAAGTCTTCCTGGCCAAATACGATGAACATGAGAATACAGTTGAAAACCTGGAGCCCTTCGAGGGAGAAAAGCACTTCTTTGAAGATGAGCTGGAGCAGATCGAAAAAGAGAAAACAGAGAAACTTTCCAGGCGAATGAAACAGCAAAATCAATAACCATGATCAACAAACTGGTACCATCCCTTGCTGAGGCAGTTAATGGTGTTAAGGACGGATCGGTCATTATGATCAGCGGATTTGGCGAGGCGGGCAGTCCGATCGAGCTGATTCATGCCTTGATTGACCAGGGCGCCAAAGACCTTACCATCGTAAGCAACAACACCGGGAGCGGGCACGTAGGGATAGCCTCCTTGATCGAGCACAGGCGGGTCAGGAAAATGATCTGTTCTTTTCCCCGAACCACTAATTCGGTAGTGTTTCCCGAACTCTATTCCCAAGGCGAAATCGAACTGGAACTGGTACCCCAGGGTACCCTGGCTGAACGCATACGGGCGGGAGGAGCAGGCATCCCTGCTTTCTATACACCCACCTCGGTGGGCACACCGCTCGAGGAAGGGAAAGAAACACGGGTGTTTGACGGCCAGACCTATTTGATGGAGCATGGGATCAAAGCTGATTTTTCGCTTGTCAAATGCGAAGCGGCTGATCGCTATGGAAACCTGGTATACAATAAAACGGCCAGGAACTTCGGGCCGATCATGTGCACGGCAGCAGAGACCACCATTGTCCAGGCAAGAGGAATGGTTGAGCTGGGCGAGCTGGATCCCGAAGCCGTTGTCACCCCTGGTATTTTTGTTCAAAGGATCGTTGAGATCAACCATCCCCTGGATGAATCAAAACTTGTCTCTGAAAATTGGAGGTATCCATGGAACTAGATAAAAACAAAGCAGGTTGGTCGAAAGAACAGATGGCCCAGAATGTGGCCCTCGACATTCCCGACGGCTCCTATGTGAACCTGGGCATAGGCATGCCGGAGCTGGTTGCCGGTTTCGTTCCGGAAGGACGCGAGGTGATCTACCACACCGAGAACGGTTTGCTGGGTATGGGGCCTGAACCCGAAGAAGGAAAAGAGGATCCTGAACTTATCAATGCCGGCAAAAAGTATGTCACGGCCATCCAGGGGGCCTGTTATTTTCATCATGCCGACAGCTTTACAATGATAAGGGGCAGGCACATCGATGTTTGTGTGCTGGGGGCTTATGAAGTCTCCGAAAGGGGAGACCTGGCCAACTGGTCGACCGGCAAGCCGGGTGCCGTGCCGGCAGTGGGTGGTGCCATGGACCTGGTGGCCGGTGTCCGGAACATTTTTGTCATAACCAAGCACATCACCAAGCAGGGGAAACCCAAAATTGTTCAGAACTGTCAGCTCCCCCTTACAGGCAAAGGGGTGGTCAAACGCATTTATACCAACCTGGCCATACTGGAGGTTACTCAGGAAGGCCTTGTCGTAAATAAGATGGCCCCGGGCCTCGGTTTTGATGAATTACAAGAGCACACCGATGCACCCCTGACCATGGCCTCATCATCAAAAAAATCCAGGTAACGTATGAGTGAGCGACCCCATTCAAAAACCAGGAGCCAGGAACTGTACGAAGAAGCCCGAGACCTTATTCCCGGCGGAGTAAGCAGGAACACCGTTTTTCATCGACCTTATCCCCATTATGTGAAGGAGGCCTCGGGTTGTTATGTAACGGATGTAGAGGGGGTTGAAAGAATTGATTTTGCCAACAACATGGCTTCCCTGATCCATGGCCATGCTTTTTCGCCCATCGTAGAGGGGGTAACCGACCAGATAAACAAAGGAACGGCTTTCACCATAGCCACCGAAGCCGAACTGGCTTTTGCCCGGTTGCTTTGTGACAGGGCTCCCAGGTTTGAAAAGATACGGTTTGTCAATTCGGGCACGGAGGCGGTGATGGCTATGATCAAAGCCTGTCGGGCTTACACGGGCCGACCCAAAATTGCCAAGGCGGAGGGAGCCTACCACGGAACCTACGACTTTGCCGAGGTAAGCCAGAAGGCCAATCCCAATAACTGGGGTGACATCAATCAGCCCAACAGCGTGCCGGTGGCCATGGGAACCCCACAAAATGTGCTGGACGATGTAGTTATTTTTCCTTATAACGATATCGAACGCACCCTGGCCATCCTCAACCAGCATGCCGATGAGATAGCCTGCGTGTTGATCGATCCTGTTCCGCACCGGGTAGGACTGGTTCAGGGAACCAATGAATTCGTTGAAGCGCTGTACAAGTGGACCCGGGAAAACGGGGCTTTGCTTGTGTTTGATGAGGTGGTGACTTTTCGGGTGACTTATTCCGGTGCCCAGGAGAAATATAATGTGAAGCCCGATCTTACTGCATTAGGGAAGATAATAGGCGGCGGATTCCCGATTGGAGCATTTACCGGTCGATCCGATGTGATGAATATCCTGGATCCGGGGGCTAAGAACTGGCTCTTCCCGCATTCGGGTACTTTCTCAGCCAACCCTGTATCCATGGTGGCCGGACGTATTGCCATGGAGCATTATGACCGTGAGGCGATCGATCAAATCAATGCCTTGACGCAGAAAGCCAATGATCAGATTTCGGAGGCCATACGAATTGCCGGTGTGCCCGTTTCCATCACCGGTGCGGGTTCCATGTTTCGTTTGCATCTCAGAGCAGAGCCACCTACCAGTTACCGCGAGGCCTACCAGACTAAGGAAGCTGCTTCGTTGATCACAAAGATGCTGGATTATCTTTTTTATGAGGAAAAGCTGATGATGATCAACACGCTGGCCTGTATGTTTTCAACCGTGATGTCGCAGAAAGAGGTGGATGTCTTATCCCATGCCATGCTGAATATGTTCAGGCAATTCAAACCGGAAATAGAAAAGATACAGCAACAGCAATTATAAACCGATCAATATGCAACGTTCCCGCTCCGGCGGGATATGACCAAAACACTTAAAATGATAATCAAATGCAAGATGTATATCTATGTGATGCCATCCGAACCCCGGTAGGGAAATATGGTCGTGCTTTATCCCCGGTCCGGACGGATGATCTGGCAGCCCTGGTGCTAAAAACCATTGTGAACCGAAACCCCGATATGAACCTTGATGAGCTGGATGATGTCTTCATGGGGTGTTCCAACCAGGCCGGTGAAGACAACCGCAATGTAGCCCGAATGGCCTTGTTATTGGCCGGGTATGGCGTGCACATCCCGGGTATGACCATCAACAGGCTTTGCGGGTCGGGCATGGATGCGGTTGGTACGGCTGCCAGGGCCATCAAGGCAGGGGAAGCGGAGCTGATCATCGCCGGTGGGGTGGAAAGCATGTCGCGGGCCCCGTTTGTCATGGGCAAAGCAACCAAAGGCTTCGACCGGAAACATGCCCTCGAGGATACGACCATTGGCTGGCGGTTTGTCAATCCTAAAATTCATAAGCAGTTTGGTACCGAATCCATGATTGAGACGGCCGAGAACATAGCGGCCGAGTATCATATCAGCCGGGACGACCAGGATGTGTTTGCCCTGGCCAGCCAGCAGAAAACATGGAAAGCTCAGGATTCCGGGCTTATGGGAGAAGAGATCGTTCCCGTCACCATTCCCCAGCGCAAAGGCGATCCCATCGTGGTGGAGCAGGATGAGCATCCCCGGAGAAATACCTCGCTGGAAAAATTAGCCGCTTTAAAACCCGTGACGCATCCGGAAGGGACTGTTACAGCCGGCAATGCCTCCGGGGTCAATGACGGGGCGGCTGCTTTGATCGTGGCATCGGAAGAGGCGGTCAAAAAACACGGGCTCACGCCCAAAGCTAAAATCAGGGGGATGAGCACGGCAGGCGTTCCGCCCAGGATCATGGGAATGGGGCCTGTTCCGTCAACAAACAAGCTGATGAAAAAGCTTGATCTCAGCCTGGAGCAGATGGATCTTATTGAACTGAACGAAGCTTTTGCCTCCCAATCGTTGGCTTGCATGCGCGAACTGGGCCTTCAGGATGATGACCCCCGGGTCAATCCGCAGGGGGGAGCCATTGCCCTGGGTCACCCACTGGGCATGAGCGGTGCCCGGATCGTTACCACGGCATTTCATCAACTGCAACGGGGAAATATGAAAAAAGCCCTTTGCACCATGTGCATTGGAGTGGGGCAGGGGATTGCCATGGTCGTGGAAAAAGTCTAGCCAAATATTGCGGTCATTCTTTGGTTGGTTGGCCTCAAAGAATGACTAAAGTCTGGGATTATATTCTGCTGATTGGTCCGAACCAAAAGTATAGGTAAAGCCAATGTGCCCCTCAAACTGGTAATTGGTCGCCCGCCTTCTTTGCTCGAGCAAAATTTCTTCTCTCGATAGATTCTCCAATGGAATGGCAACCAGATTATTAATAAATTCATAATCTGCTTCCAGGGTTAAGGATAAGCCTTTAAATATTCTAATATCCATTTGGCTGAAAAACTCAATGCTGTTGGAATGAAAATCGTGGAAATGGTGAGAAGCTTCAATCCCGGCTTCAATGGTCCCCCAGGGCTGACGGAAATCAGCAGAAAAGACCAATGAATGCCCCCAAAGGGTTTCTTTGGTTTTTCCAAAAACGGTCTCTTTGATATAGTCGTTATAAGCATAGTCGATTTTGTAGGCAACAGCAATGGATCGCCTGGTTGCTTGTTCATATGGAAAAAAGCTGTATTCTATTGCCGGAGATACTTCCACCTGAAAGTTCATATTATGAAAAGTGCTGGAGAGCATGTCAGTAAATACTCCTGCCGACCAATGCTCCGTGAGGCTCTTTATAAGATACCCGTCAAATCCATCCCGGTGGGTGATGGTAGTAACCGTATCTCCATTGATGCTATAATTCCGTTCATTGTAGTTAAAGTAAGGCCGTGCCCTTATTTTCCACTCCCTGGTCACCTTATCGGCATAAAAACCATATCTTATGTGGAGTGAATTCTGTGTTTGTTCGGAATCGAAGTATCCTCCACCATATATTTCAAATATCCAGTTGTTCCAGGGGTCATCGCCCTTGCGGGAGCCAGGGATTCCCTCACGGAGTGAATCTTGCTTGTAATCCAGGGAGATATTAGAGGCCATGCCCTCTATATTTGCAAGATAAGGAGCCAGTCCAATTTTAATCATCTTGGTATAACCTTGTCTTGATTCATGGTCGGTTTCGGTAGCTGCAGACCAGTATTTCAATTCATTGTTCATGCCCTGAAATTTACCCCTCCCGGTGAATGAAATAACATAGTTTGTTCCTGCCTGTCCTGCGTCATGTCTGGATAATATAATGTGTACATCGGCAAATTCTTTATCCCGGACATATTTGACGATGGGTACCTCCTGTCTCACATAATCTTTGTCTGCCCATCTTTTGAGATCAAGAAAAACGGAGAGATCACCGGATTCTGAGGGTGTACGGCTGGTGTCAGGGGGATTTGGATTGGTATGAGCAAAGGAGAAGGAAACGTATACGACAAATGTGGGTATAATAAGCAATTGCTTAATGATGCTGGAGTTCATAGATTTCAGTTGTGTTTTGATTTTTGTGTTTGCAGAATTAAGGCAATCATGTAACAAGCATTATCATATTTTGTTTTTGCAGAATAAGAAAATGCCTCTTTAATCTGTTTCCCTACTCACCTGAGGTCTTCAAGTTCTTTCTTTTTCTCACTAAGGCAACCCTGTTTATCTACCGTCGCCGTCAAGGTTCCGATAATCTTACTTATAAAGTTCCACTGTGCCCCTGAGGCTAATACTTTTTCTTATCGTATGCATATGGATATTTTATTCCAGCCTTGCTTTTACCGGGTTCGGTTCGCTTATAGGCTCAGGGTTTCTTATTGCCGGCATACCGGTATATTTTTTGGCTCAAAGAAGAAATAACAAAGGTGCTTAGAAATTTTACCGGTGACGAAAATACGGGTTCTGTTTTATTGTAAATGGCAATATCCATGGGGTAGGGGAGTTGCAGATCATTTGTCTTTGGGTATGGGTTAACAACAAAACATTTTTATGGTCCAGGAAACAACCTGTGTATGGAGAATCATATCTTTGAGAGAAAAAGCCATTAAATTTGTATTTTTGCAGAAATCGAACAACAATGCAAGACCAGATAACCGAAGAGCAAAAACGATTGGCCCGTTATGCCAAAGCCATGGGCCATCCGGTGCGCATGTATATCCTGGAGCTGCTTGTCAGCCAGTCATGCTGCTACAGTGGTGACCTTTCGGAAATTTTGCCCATTGCCAAATCCACCCTTTCCCAGCATCTCAAAGAGCTAAAAGATGCCGGTCTGATCCAGGGGACCATTGAGCGACCCAAAATTAAGTATTGTCTGAACCAGGATAACTGGGAACAGGCCCGTGAATTGTTCCGGAATTTTCTCCGTCTTTAGACCTTTACCTGCCCCCCAGACTGCTACCTTCGCGCATTAAGGCGTATTAAACGCTCCTCGAGTTCCGCTTCGCTGCGGTTGGTGATTTTGTCTGTTCATTCATCAAAAATGCTGGTAAACACTGTCCTGAATATCAGCAAACCATTCCAGAAATTTAAATTCAAAAATGTTTGGGACAGCTGTGAATGCAGGTTAAAATTCAAAAAAATATTTTGGGATCTGTAAAACTTTTATTTTATTTGTTCGTACATTTGCGAAATACGAATCTGTAATCCCCAAAAAAGAAAAGATATGGAAATTAAAGTATTGGGAACAGGATGCCCCAAATGCAAGTCCCTCACGAAAGCCGTTGAAGAGGTAATCAAAGAAGCCGGCATGGATGCCTCGGTAACAAAAGTGGAAGATATCAACGACATCATGCAGCATGGTGTGATGGTGACACCTGCCCTGGTGGTTAACGGCAAAGTGGTTGCCAGCGGGAAAGTTCCCAAAAAAGAAGAAATCAAGGAATTGTTAAACTAAAAATACACAATCCATCATGAAGATCACACAAGTATTATTCTTTGTAGTACTGGCTGGTATAGCGCTTTCTTGCAATGCCCAGGGCAGCCAGGAAGATAAGCAGTCGGATAACAGCCAGGTCAAGGCTGAAAAGGTTCAGGTATATTATTTCCATACCACTAGGCGATGCGCCACATGCAAGGCAGTGGAAGATGTTTCAAAACAGGCCGTGAAGGAAATGGACAGGAATAATGTGAGCTTTGCAGCTTACAATATTGAAAAACCCGAGGGTGAAAAACAGGCCAAAAAAGTGGGCGTTCATGGTCAGGCTCTTTTGATCGTTGGCGGCGACAAGAAAATGAACATCACCCGGGAAGGTTTCATGTATGCCCGCAGCAAACCTGAAAAACTGAAAGAGATTGTTCAACAAAAGATCAATTCCCTGTAATAATGGAAGAAGTGCTGACTAACCTATTGGAAGACAGCTCCCTTCCTTTATTATCGGCTTTCATACTGGGACTGATGACTGCCATCAGTCCCTGCCCTTTGGCTACCAACATTTCAGCCATAGGTTTTATTGGCAAGGACATCGAGAACCGGAACAAGGTTTTTTATAACGGATTGATCTATACCCTGGGCCGGGCGGTAACCTATACCGGCCTGGCTGCCGTAATTTTTCTCGGAGCCGACCAGTTGGCCCTCTCGGGATGGTTTCAGCAGTACGGCGAAAAGATCCTTGGCCCGCTGCTGATCGTTATCGGCCTGTTTATGCTGGGATTATTCAAGATCAATTTTCCCGGAGTAAGCCGGTATATGCAGCGGTACCAGGAAAAGGGAGTGAGCTCTTATGGGGAAGTTCTGTTCATAGGTATTCTTTTCGCCCTGGCTTTTTGCCCTTACAGCGGTGTGTTGTACTTTGGAATGCTGATCCCGATGACCCTAAGCAGCGGTTCCGGCCTGGCATTGCCTGTGGTGTTTGCCATAGCCACCGGTATCCCGGTGATCATCTTTGCCTGGCTGCTGGCCTATACCATTGCCGGAGTGGGAAAACTCTACAACGGACTTAAACTCTTTGAGAAATGGTTCCGGCGCGTGGTGGCTGTCTTGTTTATCGGGATCGGGTTGTACTATGTAATTGTGATCTATTTGTAATTTTTTTTCAAAACAAATTTCGTATTTTTGCGAACTACGAAGACTAATTGAGGCCACTCAATTAACTTATCAACACAACAAAACGCAAACAATTCAAAAACAGAAGCAATTCTATGGAAATGAAAAAAGAGATCAAGATACTATTGTGGATGGTAGCGGTTTTTCTGGCTGCCTACTTTTTGCCTTTATACAGTGAGCGTTTCCGGGAAGCGATCATGGCGATGCTTGACTTGACCAAATGGTACGCCCGCGAACATGTGATCCTTTGTCTGTTGCCGGCCTTTTTCATTGCAGGGGTGATCGCTGTGTTTATCAGCCAGGGGGCTGTTTTGAAATACTTCGGCGCCCAGGCCAAAAAATGGGTTTCGTATTCCATCGCCTCGGTTTCGGGAACCATCCTGGCCGTGTGCAGTTGTACCATATTGCCTTTATTCTCAAGCATTCATAAGAGAGGCGCCGGGTTAGGTCCCGCTATAGCTTTTCTCTATTCAGGTCCGGCCATCAACATTCTGGCCATCATCTTAACCGCCCGCATTCTGGGTTTTGAGATGGGTGTTGCCCGTATCATCGGGGCTGTTGTCTTCGCCATCGTCATCGGAAGCATCATGTCGTTGATCTATCGAAAGGAAGAGAGGGCGAAAGCGGAAGAACAGATGAATTTTTCGATGGGGGAAGAAGAAAAGCGCCCCATGTGGCAGACTGCCTCGCACTTCTTTATCCTGGTGCTCATCCTCGTCTTTGCCAACTGGGGAGCCCCGGCAGATGATGTCACCAGCGGAGGCTGGTACTGGATATGGGCTCACAAATGGGACATCACCGCCTTTTTTGCGATCCTGCTGGTGTTCTCACTTATATATGTCCTTAAGCTGAAATGGCAATATGTGATTGCCGCTGCAGCCGTAACGGCAGCTTCGGCCTTCCTTACAGCCAGTCCGCTTGTGCCAATGGTCGTGGGGATTGCAGGAGTATCTGTGCTGACCCTCACCGATAAAAGGGATGAGGACAACAAGCAATGGACCCTTTCAAGCTGGGATTTTGCCAAGCAGATCATGCCCCTGTTGGCCATAGGTGTGCTGGTGGCAGGCTTCCTGCTGGGCTCCACCCACGGCGACACCAACATGCCGGGTGTTGTACCCAACAGATGGGTGGTAGACCTGGTGGGTGGCAATTCGGTTTTCTCCAATTTCTTTGCATCCATTGTAGGCGCTTTCATGTATTTCGCCACTCTTACCGAAGTACCTATCCTTCAGGGACTCATGGGCGCCGGCATGGGTAAAGGTCCGGCCCTGGCCCTGTTGCTTGCAGGTCCCTCCCTCTCTCTGCCCAACATGCTGGTGATACGCGGTGTGATTGGAACAAAGAAAACCCTGGTTTATGTCATCCTCGTAGTGATCATGGCAACTATATCGGGATTGATCTTTGGAAGTATGTAAATCATGAAGGATGGAGTGGTTCCTGGTAAATGGCATCACCGGAATATTTCGGATTATAGTGAAATAAAGAAAGATATCCTCAGGGAATAAATGGGTAGCAAAACAATCATCCTTGTATTTCAATCATGAGAATAAAATCTCAAGCTTATGAATCCCCCATCCAGTAAACAACACAACAAGGACATGTTTAAGCATGGGGGTTCCATGTGACCAATTTTAATTAGATAAAAAATAAACACATGAAAAATTGTAACATTACAGTAGGATTCATCGGGGGAGGACGAATCACCCGGATCATATTGCAGGCCATGAAGCAAAAAGGAATTCAATGCAAAGAAATAAAGGTATATGATCCCGACTCCCTGCAAATTGAAAAGCTCCAGTCTGTCAATGAGCAGATTAGATCTTTTGAAAACGCCTCCGAAGCCGCAGAAGCTGACCTGGTATTTTTGGCTGTTCATCCCCCGGAGGTCAAAAACAGCCTGCAAACGATAAAAGATACCATAGAACCCCAGACGGTACTGGTGTCTTTAGCTCCAAAGATAAAGATTGACACCTTTAACCAGATCCTGGGAAAAAATTGCCCGGTAATCCGGATGATTCCCAACGCTCCATCGGTTATCAATAAAGGATACAATGTAATAGCCTATTCAAATAGCCTGAGTTTCGAAGAAAATGAAGTGCATCAACAGGTCATCAAACTGCTGGAGGCCCTGGGCGATTTGATCCATGTAGATGATGAAGACAAACTGGAAGCCTATGCTGTTATAACCGGTATGGGGCCCACTTACCTGTGGTTCCAGTTGCATGAGCTCTATGAAATCGCCAAAGAGTTCGGAATGAGCGACAGTGAGGCACGGAATGCCATCAGCAAGATGGTGAAAGGAAGCGTAGAAACCCTCCTGGAATCCGACCTCGACTTTGATGAGGTGGTGGATCTTATACCTTTCCAGCCCTTATCTCAGCACCATGAATCTATTAAGGAACTGTACAGGAGTGTATTAACCAACATGCACAATAAGCTAAAATAAAATGGGAAAAGATGATAACATAACAATCGTATCGTGTTCTGGCGCATCCAATACCGGATGTTTTACAGATTCAGTGGCACGGAAATTAGCTGAATCGGGTCAGGCTAATATGCTTTGCCTGGCTAAAATAGCCATAGGAGATGAAAAGCTTGTAGAATCCACAAAATCAAGCAACGATAAAATCATTGTGTTGGATGGATGTCCGTTCAATTGCGCTGAGAAAATACTCAAAAAAGAAGGTATTGACCGGTTTCACCATGTCAATACAACGGACTATGGCATTACCAAAGGCAAAACACCGGTTACGGATGAAAAGGTAGACGAAATAATTGATTCTATAAAGCAATTATAGAATGTAATAGTTGAAAATTGTAGAACCTTTAATATTAAAGCTTATGTTAGATGTTAAGATTATTGGAAAAGGATGTCCCAATTGCGAACGATTGGAAAGCCTTTGCAATGAGGTGATCAGTGAAGAAAACCTCGACGCAAAAATAGATAAGGTCACCGATGTGAATGAATTCGTCAGTTACGGGGTGATGATGACCCCCGGTTTGTATGTGAACGGAAAACTCCTTTCACAGGGAAAGATCCCGGTGAAAAGCACCCTCAAGAAATGGCTTGAAAACGCTCAGGAGTAATGTCGATGAATCAAACCGATTACCAGGAGACGGCGATTGCAGGTGCTCCCTATTTTCTGGCGGTTTCCCATCCGGCCAGGATCCAGATATTGTTGCATCTGGCAAAATACAAGGGTTGCAGGGCAGGCAGCATCTCTGCCCGCCTGCCCCTTGCCAAATCCACCGTTTCCCAGCATCTGACCAAACTCAAGAAGATGGGGCTCGTCACCTGCACCCGCAAAGAAACCTGTGTCAATTATACCCTCAATGAGCAGGCGCTGGATGAGCTCAAATCATACTTTGAGGAATTCATGAATGCCCTGGAGAGTATGCGGGAAAATCGGCAGGAGTGTTGCCCGGACAATGAGGAAATGGATTGTGGCCTGGAGCCCTTTGAATAAAGATTTAAACCAGGATCCTGATTCATGTGACTATATTTTATTGCCACATGGACTTCCATGGTAAACCTATCTTTTTGTGTTAAGGGATCATGTAAGTTTCATCCAATATTTTGAAATTTTCCAGAATCACACACAGAAAAATATTGTCTTTATGAGACTCAAAAAGACCGCTATAACAATATTCTTTCTTCTTGCGGGGTTGAATATCCATGCCCAGCAGGACACTACTTTTCAGCCTCATGGTGATCCGATCATACAGGTGTTTGGTGTTGCCGACTACAATGCTACTAAAGATGCAGACAGAGCATACGGTTTTGGCTTCGCACGGGCGCACCTGGGCTATCAGTATCAGTTTACACCACACTGGAGCGCCAAAATCATCCTTGACCGGGGCCGCCCGACAAGTGTGGGAGCAATTGCGGTAACCGATGCCACTGGGGATCAAATCAATGTAACCCAATCCGTGCAGGAGGGCAGTTACTATACCATGACCCTCAAATTTGCCACCCTGGCCTGGCAGGTTAGCCCCAAACTGAGGGTTGAAGGCGGGGGAATACTCCAGAATCACTATATTACCCAGGAACGGTTCTGGGGGTACCGGTATGTGGCCAAAACCTTTCAGGACAGGTATTTTCATACGCCAAGCGGCGACCTGGGCTTCATTGCCTATTACCGCTTAAACCAAACCTTTGCCCTGGATGCAGCTTTAACCAACGGGGAAGGTTTTCGAAGCGACCAGGATCCCTACGGAAATGTTAAAACCGCCGTAGGTCTGGATGTAAACCCCGGTAACCGATTTCAGTCAAGGATCTATTATGCCCATCAACCTTCAGGCGCGCCCGGGGACGAGACCGCCCAACAATTGATTTCCCTGTTTGCCGGGTATCGTATACCAGATGTTGGACGCATTGGAGGGGAATACAATTACCACATAAACCACCACAACATGCGGGGGAAAGACCTCTACGGATATTCCCTCTATGGCAGCTTGGAGGTGGCCAAACAATCCAGCCTGTTTGTCCGGTTTGATCATCTGACATCCAATACCCCCGATGAAATGAACAATCCCTGGAATCACGATGGTAACGGAAGCGCAATCATTACCGGAGTTCATCACAGTCCGGTTGAAAGCATCGGGCTTTCCCTAAATTATAAAGGCTGGATGCCCGAAAACAGTGATCTCAATACCCGGCATCATGTGATGCTGAATTTTGAATACAAATGGTAGAGCTCCTTATCTTT
Source organism: Bacteroidales bacterium (assembly GCA_018334675.1). Taxonomy (GTDB): domain Bacteria; phylum Bacteroidota; class Bacteroidia; order Bacteroidales; family UBA12077; genus JAGXLC01. Next base: position 15,994 of record JAGXLL010000033.1, read on the forward strand.
GGTATTAAAGACAAACCTTTATATTTGGTGGAAATTTGTTGTTTAGAAAATTAAAATACCCAAATCCAAACAATTTAAAATCCTGCTCTATGCAAATGAATGAATCAAAAAACGGCGAATGGCATTGGTTCAAGGGAGGGGTGATCGTCTCCCTGCTGGCCATGGCTACCTATGTTGTTTTCCAGGCTTTAAGCTATAAAAGCTATCCTTTTGGCATCACAGCCAGCTTTGGTAGCATAGCCACAGTATTTCAATATCCTTTTGCCTCATTAGCTGAAAACCCTGTAATTCAAAAGTATGCAAACAGTCCGGCTGCCCTCATATCCATCACCATGTTGTTTAGTGTGGCCCTGGGAGGCTTTGCCGCAGCAAAAATGAACAACACCTATGCTCCTGAAATCATACCCGCTGTATGGAAAAAATACCACGGACCCGCCTTGTGGAAAAGATACCTTACCGTGATCGTGGGTGGTTTCTTCCTGGGATGGGGCTCAGTGCTGGCCAGCGGATGCACTACCGGCAATATCTTACAGGGCTGGGCACACCTCTCACTGGGCAGTTTGGTGGCAGGGGCTTCTTTCTTTATTACGGGAATAATTGTGGCTAAAATCCTTTATCCAAAAGCAGGAGGGCAAAAATCATGATACTCAAAATAATTATCGGACTCATTGTAGGTTTTATTTTCGGCTATACCCTGCAGCGTACAGGGATAACAAAGTATCCCAGGGTCATGGGATTGTTGCTGTTGAAAGATTTTAAGATATTGAAATTTATGCTCACAGCCGTCACATTTTCCATGATTGGCTTTTATATACTGGATAGCATTGGAATCATCACCCTGAACCCTAAACCTCTTGACCTGGGCAAACTGATTGGCGGTCTGCTCTTTGGTGTTGGAATGGGATTGCTTGGTTATTGCCCCGGCACCATGCTCTCGAGAATCGGTGAAGGCAAAAAGGATGCATGGGTTGGACTGGTCGGAACGGTATTGGGTATTTTATTCTTTGCTGTGAACATTCAATTCTTTAAAACCCATTTCAAGGTGGAATCGGTGAGCGGGGATATATCTGCGGCTTTGGGAATTCATCCGTGGATCATCGTTCCCGTTGCTGCCATCCTGTTTATCTCCATCATTTATTATGCCAATAAGAAAGTGGATGATTTCAAACAAAATTTTTAATCCATACATATTTATGTCCATAAACGAGAAACTAAAAAATACACCTGAATGCCAGGATTTTCAGCTGAATGGGGTAAGGCATATCTCTGCATCGGGCGCTCATGGACTATTGCAGGAGCAAAAAGCTATACTTATCGATGTTCGCAGAACGAATGAGGTTGAAGTGGAACATGTTTCCTTACCCGGGGTGATGTTATACCCCATGGAGCAAATCATCGATCACCTCCAGGATATTCCCGGCGGCCAGCTGGTCATTGTCATGGACTCCAGGGGCGAGCGGGGGACAAAGGTGGCCCGTTTGTTAAACATGCAGGGTTTCCGGCAGGTTGCCAATCTCGACGGCGGGCTGGTGCAATGGAAAAACGAAGGCTTACCCGTGGAAAATATATTGCCTGATGCATGCGGGGGATGTTGCGGATGCAATTGATGGCACAATCAAACAAAGGCCGGTGGCATCTGTTTTATTATGAGATAAAAAATAAGCTTGTGAAACCCTCATCCAGTAACCTACACAACAAGGACATGGTTAAGCATGGGGGTTCCACAAGGCCAATTAAATACATAAAAAATAACCTTGTGAATAACCCAGATATAAAATTGTTGTGCCCGCCGAAGAAATGCGGCAAGTGCCGTCGGATGATAAAGCGGGTCGAAATGGTTCTGAATGAAATGGGTATAGAAGAATCCGTTCAGATTGTCAATGATTTGGAGGAACTACAAAAATATCCAACCTGGGTGCTTCCCACATTGGTGATCGACAATAAAGTGATCGCTCGTGGGTATATTCCATCATCCAAAACTATCAGAGAGTTTCTGCAACCCGACTAAGAGTTAAGCAGTTATACCTCCGTCAATAGGATTGACGGTTCCGGTGATAAACTGGCTATCGTCACTTGCCAGAAACATAGCAAGTTTGGCAACCTCATTATTGGTTGCGTACCGTCCCAGCGGAATGCTTTGCTCAAAGTTTTCTTTAGCCGCATCTCCCTGTCCCGGAGGCGAAACTTTCTTCCACCATTTGTTTGGCTGTTTCTGCTCCGATCCCTCCGGAGCCTCCTGTAATGATTATGTTTTTATTCTTAAATTGTGCCATAGTTAGTTATTTTATGATCCTAACTAACAAACAAGGCGCAATTCATTTTGCTTAGACTAATTTAACATAACTTCTCTTCATGGCGCGATCTTCCGCTTAAGCCCCCAGAGAATTATTTTTTTGCCGCCCCCTTTTGATAAAGGGAAAACCTGATAAAAATCATACCCGTTCCATACAACAATTTTCATTTACTTGTGTTATACTTATAACAATGTTAATAAAATAACAAAAGAGTTTAATAATAAAAGAGGAGTTTATTATGAAGGATATGAATGTAAACATACAAGCAGAAAGCAGAAACGCAACACAAACCGAAGTTCAAGCGCGTAATTTCAAAATGATCATTGATGAACCTCAAAATCTTGGGGGAACCGATGAAGGAGCTAATCCGGTAGAATACGTATTGGGTGCCTTATCCGGTTGTCTAACCGTTGTTGGCCACCTGGTAGCCAAGGAAATGGGATTTACCCTACGTGGAATGCGCATGGAGATGAATGGAAATTTAGATCCGGCCAGGTTTATGGGGAAATCCCAGGAAGAAAGAGCCGGTTATAAAGGCATTGAAGTGAAAATTCATGCCGATGCAGATGCGGATGAAGAGACACTGAATAAGTGGGTAGAACAGATAGAAGATCGCTGTCCTGTAAGCGATAACCTCTCCCATGAAACACCTGTTCACATTGCTGCACTGAAATCGGTTAATGCGATGAGCAACTAATTTTTCGGCTTAGTTGGTATATTAAAATACAAATACCTAAATCTGCGGTATCAAAGAAAAAGCAGATTTAGGTATTTTTTTACTATTGATATTATCCTGGTTGCCCTCTTATGCATTGACAACCATAATAATAGTTGCAAGCAACGATGTGGCGGCGAAGATCACTTTCAGTTTTTGGGGCTGGATCTTTACGGTCAACTGCGGTCCCAAAAAACCACCGATAGCTCCGGTTGCTGCCAGCGGCAGGGCCAGGGAAGGATCGAAATGACCGGTGCTCAGATGGCCCAGAAACCCGGCCGCTGCAGTGTATGGTTGGCTGTACAGCCTGCCAGGTTTGGTGCATTTAGGATGCCATCCGTTTTCCCGACCCCAATGATATCAAAAGTCTGATCAAAAAAAGAGGCGTGCTGAAGCTGGCAAAACAGCAACTCCGGGAAAAAATGGAAAAAGGAGAAAATGTGGCAGAGAAATACAATAACACAGCGTCTTCAAATGAGCAATAGGATTATTTGTTAACCCATTTGACTGACCAGGGCCCGTGTAAAGATTGAGGGAAACCGGCAGGGCCCTGTTATTTTCTAAATCCTTAACATGTTGCACAAGATATTCTGTGCTTGTGGTGTATAGGTTTTTAATACCATTAACTTTGTAGTTGTGATATGGCTCTTCAACTGATGACGCCTTTCTGTGTCATAGTAGTGGAACCATTAAAACAAACCTTTACGTGAGAATCGAATAGAAAATGAGGGCGGAAAACTATACCCACCCTCATTTTCTCTTGAAGCACCCGTCGAATATCTTACAAACGGGCGCTTTCTATAACTCCATGTTAAGCATGATTGCTTCTGAAATCCGAAATCCAGTGTTTTAATGCACTAATTCTCTATAAATACATCGTCGTTGGCATTGTTTACAAATTCATTATTTGCACCGGTGGAGCTGATGTCATTAATTGTTGTCCCATCTTGCCAGTAAACACCATATCCACCGCTATTAGCCACCTTGCTGTTCGTCATTTCCAGAACAGCATTATTATCGCCTGAGATCGCTGTGTAAACATCTTGTCCAAGCCAGACATCTTTGCTACCAGCATAAAGCACCTCCACATGATCTAGCTTATTGAGTGTACTGGATGAGCGAAAATGAATGCCGGACCAGCCCTCACCCTCTACGGCGCGGGTAAAGACAATTTTGGAAGTCTCGGTTCCCTGTGCATTAAGGGAACCACCCTCAGAGGAAATATAAAGCTCTTTATCAACATCAAATTCAAAGACAGCTCCGAGATCAATGTCTAGAGCATTTTTAATAGTCAGATCACCGGACACTCCGTATTTCGCACTGCCATCCAAATTAACCCATGTTGCTGATTCATCGAGGGTGCTTTTGAAGATCTCCACACCGTCCCAGCCGTTTCCTGAAAAGCTGGTTCCCTCATCTATCATGCCGGCCAGATTGGCATACAAACCGATGGCCGGGCCACCGTTATCCGTAAAGGTATTGTTTACAAACTCAGTTACCTCGCCGTACCTTGCATACATCCCATAGCCGTTGCTGTTCGATATCTCCGAATTTTTCAGCTTTATTTCTCCATCCGTTTTCAGTGCCAAAGCAGTCATTTTATCTTCACCAAACCACCAGTTAGAGTTTCCTGCATAAGAAATTTCTACATTGTTTAGCTCGTTCCGGGCATCTGCAGATTTTATTTCAATACCTTTCCAATAAATACCCGCATCGGCTTTGGCGCTGGTGAAAACCACAGTTTCATTATCTTCTGCGTTAGCCGTTAACATGCCATCAGAAGTTACTGTTATTTTTTTATCTTGTTTAAATTCAAACCTGGCCCCGGGATCAATTGTAAGCTCTGCGTTGACCTCAAGATCGCCCGTAACGTAGTAAGAGGCATTTCCGGAAAGATTGGTGTACGTTAATTCATCTCCCTCGCTCGATTCGGATTCAAAAATTTCTACAGCGTATGTATTGTTTGAGAAGGTTGTGTTGCCGTCAATCATGGCAGCCTGCGTCATGTCGACACCTATAGCCTGTGCTTCATTATCATTGAATTCATTGTTTTCAAATTCTACAAGCTCCCCATATCTGACATACAGCCCATAACCATCACTGTTACTGATAGTAGAATATTTAAGCTTGAGTTTTCCCTCGTTGCTCAAACCGATACCGGATTTTTTGTCAACCCCATACCATTTTTCTGCTCCTGCAGCATATTTGATATCGGTATAGGCAATGATATTGCGACTGTCGGAGGACGTGATGAAAACACCTCCCCAGTTAATTTCTCCGGCTTCATTGGAGCTAGTCAGAGTGATCCGGTTATCAGAAGTACCTTCGGCAATCAGGGCGCCATCTTTCACAGCCATAAACACATCTTCATCAAAATGAACCATAACGCCAGGATCTATGGTCAGATCGGCATTCACCTCAATGGAGCTTGTTACATGGTAGTCGGGCGTTTCCGGATCGTCAAGGCGATCTGTCCACGTGGTGTTTTCATTGATATTCTCGGAAATTTCCTTTGGCGTATCACCAATCTCTGCGGTAACTGTCACTTCATCGGTGTCTTCCTGTTCACCATTGGTTATGGTAAGTTCAACCATGTAATCGCCTTCCACATCGGGTGTGAATGATGGATCTGCGGTATTGGCATCCTGAAGTTCCGCAGAACTTTCGTTGGGGATGGAGGAGAAACTCCACTCAAAATCAAAAGAGCCTTCTGAAGCGCTCGAATTGCTTCCGTCTAAAACAACTTCTTCTCCTACTTCCACAGTCATATCGTCACCGGCATCAGCGTCTAAAATCACAGAGGGTTCAGAGGAATCTTCTTCTTCGCACGAAGTGATGCCTATGGAGATAGCCATCATCAGTAAAGGTAGATACAAAAAGGTTTTAAAATTCATTGATCTTAACTTCTGATTTTTATGTATTTTAATAAGAACTAATTTTTGAATAGATTCTAATCGTTTCATATAAAATTATTTTATAAATTAAAAATTGCAGGATTAAAGGTCCATTTTTATGGAGGAAACCATTAGTAAGCTTATCAGAGGGGTCTTCTCACCATGAGACATTTCTCCATACGCAATATTTGGTCATTTTTTCAACGAAAATTCTGTGTGCTTCTTTTTATCACCTCCTTTCTTTTTAATTGATGTAGTTGGTAAAATAGAGGTTAAAGCAGTTTGTATAACCAAGTCATGATTAGGCTCCTTATATTTATATATGAGGAATTTGAATATTTCTGATTGAGAACGTGGACAAATTTTTGCATATTAATCAATATGTTAAAAAATGCAAAATATATACCACATTTTTGTTACATTTTATTAAAATATTTAACCTAGAGACCCTGCCAGATTTATCTTTGGGAGATATAATTCTTCCTGAATTCCTTTAAATGTTCGGCGGTTTCTCTGACAAGCCGCTGAACTTTCAGTCCGTGTTTCATATCAGGTATAAAGGCACGGGGATCGTTGCGGGTGAGAAAAACATAATCCGCATGTTTCAGCGCCCGCAACCATCCCCCGGGCATGTGTTTGGAAGGGAAGCTCGTTGCCGGCTGAAAATTGCTGCCGGTATAGTGGGTTGTCCATTGATAATCGCTAGCCAGGCAATATTCAAACCTGTCGGGGTAGTAAGAGTTGTAACGCAAAGCGCCGTTTTCACAATAGATATCAAAAGCAAGCACATCGCCCATCCCTGCACTGATCCTGCTGGCAGAAAGGTTACCCACAGCCCCTGTCTTATTGTCGACCAGCGAAATTTCACTGTAAAGGTCAGAATCTTCCGGCACATCGGGAAAAGAACCGGCCTGTAAAGCGTTTGTAATATGAAGCGAATCACCGAAAAAGGCTATGAGCAGGCTGATGGCATGGGAACCCAGGTCGGCCATTGCTCCCCCGTCGGGTGCAGGTGTTAGCCTGTTTTTGCGCTTCTCCCGGTAGCTCTTTTTCAGATAATCGGTATGCTTATAAGTGAAGTGAAAATGGATGGGACGCCCAAGATCCTGTTTGCTCCAAAAATTCACTGCTTCCCGCACAGGAGAAGAAAACAGGAATTGAAAACCTGCCTGCACATGTTTATTCTCATTGCCTGCGAGCATACGGGCGATCTTTTCTTCTTCTCTGCCGGAACAAATGGGTTTCTCAATGTAGATCCGCTCTGCTCCTTCCATTGCCATCGCCGCTTCCAGATGATTGTAGTGCTGACTGTTCGGACTCAGAATGTAAACCGTGTTGATCTCAGGATCCCTTATAAAAGCATCGAGGTCCGGGGCTTGCTCAAAACCATACTTTTCCGCGAAATCCCTGCGGCTGGATGGTCTTGCTGAAGTTACTGCCCGCAGCTCGATATCCGGGGCATCCGGGTAATAAAACTTCAATGCCTGCAGGGCATAGGCATGGGCTTTTGCAATGCCTCCGGCACCTATGAAACCAACTTTGATTTTATCCATGGACGAGTTGAATTTTATATGGGTTAAACAGATGAATTTATAGCCAGTTCAAGCAACATTTTCCGTTATTTTTCGGTTCCTTCATTCATTTGAATCCACCATAAAAGTAGGCATACTTGAGGGGTGCAACGAAGATGGCGGGTCTGTTAATATTCCTTCCACCGGAATCCTTCGGGGTTCATCAGGGACAGGTTTTCACCGGACTGGGTCAGCACCAGCAGTCCGTGCTTGGCAGCCAGTTCATAGCTGTCGGGAGGAACGCTCATGCCGGCCACTGCTCCAATAATTCTTTTATTGGCGTACTCATGAAAAAGCGGCTTGAAATGGACAAGTTTGCGGGTTGCAAAATCCCTTACATCATCGGGATGAAGTTTGTATTTCACTTCAATGACAATGGCGTATTCCCCGTTGTGAAGGACAATATCGTATTCGCCCTGCCGTTTTTTGGAAGTTCTTGCCAGGTGATCCACCTCCGTGTACTCGATGCCGAAAAGTGAACTTCGGGCTTCCAGTCCCCTTCTGAAAAATTCCTCTGCCACATCCTTGCTGTTTTCAGATACACCCCCGTACAACTTTGCAAGCTTATCAATTTTGCGATCGGTTTCCTGAAACTTTTCTGTTAACAATTTATCTGTTTCCTTAAACTGCTTATCCGTTTCCTGGAACATCTTCCAAACCTGGTTGAAGGAAACCGGCTCCCCGTATTCCGATAACGGTTCATTGGCATTGTTTTTATCTTTCTTGCTCATGGCAGTTTGTCTTTCTATAAAATTAACAAATTTCCGGGTACTT
>JAGXLL010000034.1 GCA_018334675.1 Bacteroidales bacterium
CCTGGAGCACCACCTCCGTATCTGATCCGGAATAAAATGAATAGCCTTTTTTCCTCAGCTCATCACGGAGCTCACGGAAATTGTATATCTCCCCATTATAGGATAGCACATAGCGGCCATCAGCACTTTTCATGGGCTGATGGCCGGCAGGCGTGGGATCAATAATGGCCAGCCTTCTGTGGCCCAGCCCCACGTAATCATTCATCCACAATCCCTCATCATCGGGCCCCCGGTGAATGAGTTCCTTTGTCATTCGCTCGAGCACAGCGGGGTCCACTGTCTCACCATGATAGTTGAATACACCAGCTATGCCGCACATCAGGGGGTAATCTTTTTGATCTGTTCAAACAACCAGGCTTTTTCCTCAGGGGTGATGGTAGGATAGAAAGGCAGGGCGATGGTCAGACGGTCGGCAGCATATGCACGGGGAAAGTCCATCTTATGATAGCCGTATTTATTTTGATAATACTCCTGTATATGCAAAGCGTGGGTACCGGGGCGGGTCATAACGCCCTTGTGAGAAAGCTGCTCCATCACCTTGTTCCTCTGTTCATGAAGGATATCCAGGCTTCGGGCATCGTTTTTTCCGAGTGCTTCAAGGGTTTCCTGGGGTTTAAAGAGGGTGCAGTAGGTTTGGAAGGCATGGGTATGTCCTTCGGGTATGGCCGGCAATTTGAGCCAGCTAATATGGGAGAGGTTTTCCTGGTATTCGCGGGCCAGTTGATTCTTTATGCGAAGGATCTGCTCCAGCTTTTCGTACTGGGCAATACCCACGGCCGCCTGCATATCGGTCATTCTCATGTTGAAGCCCAGGTAAGGGTAATTGCTCATCTGATGGGGTTTGCCGCTGATGTGGCGTTCATGATCGCTCTTCATGGCGCCGTGTTCCCTGAGGCTTCTGGCCAGCTTATCAATGTGCGGATCGTTGGTGATGATCGCCCCTCCTTCCCCGGTGGTGATGGATTTTCTGGGGTGAAATGACAACACTCCTGCCTCGCCGAAGGTACCACAGTGGGAACCATTCAACCGGGCTCCCAGACCACAGGCCACATCTTCCACCACCCTGAGTTGATGTTGCCGGGCCATCTTCATGATGGCAGGCATATCGGCCGTGAGCCCAAAAAGCGAAACGGGATAGATGGCCCGCGTGGCCGGCTCTATCTTCGTGTCTATCTTCAGGGGGTCGATATTGAAGGTATCCAGCGAGATATCGCAAAAATCCGGTTGGGCGCCCATATGCTCCACAGAATGGGCCGTAGAGATCCAGGTGAAGGCGGGTACGATCACCTGGTGGCCGGGTTGCAAGCCGATAATCTCCGACATAAGCATCTGGCCGGAGGTGCAGGAGTTAACGGCAATGGCATGGTTGGCCCCGGTAAAAGCGGCAATGTGTTTTTCAAACTCCCGGACCCTGGGCCCCTGCACCAGCCAGCCTGAATTCAGCGATTCCCCGACCAGCTCCAGTTCCCGCTCTGTGATGTATGGTTTGGTAATGGGTAGATGCATTGCTGTGCCTTATTATACACGATGGCCGTCACGCCAGCGTATGAGTTTTTGCAGACCTTCCTTCAGGTTGTATTGGGCTGCAAAACCGAGTTCATCCTTTGCACGGCGGGTGGAACCAATACGGTTTTTTACCAGTTGTCGGGCATCATCAGGCGGGTAAGGCTTGTAGGTAACCTGCAAGCCGGAATCCTTCAGCCGGAGAATGGTATCGCACAGATCTTTAACCGTAGTTTGTTTACCCGTCCCCACATTATAGAAACGATCACTTACATCCGCCTGGAGGGCACGGAGATTGGCTTCCGCTACATCCTCCACATAAATAAAATCGTATGCCTGACTGCCGTCGCCGTTAATGACAGGGGGTTCATCCTGATCCACCTTGTTGAGCATGATGGGGATCACTCCGCTGTAGGCCGACTGCTGATCCTGATGCGGGCCGTATACGTTCATGTATCTCAGGCCCAGGTATTCCAGATCATAACGATCAGAAAAGGCCCGGCACATGGATTCGCCGGATATCTTGGTAGCCCCGTAAAAATTGCGGTTATTGAAAGGGTGGTCTTCACTCATGGGTACTTCTGCAGCATCACCATAAACGGAAGCAGAAGAGGAAAAGACCAGTTTTTTGATCCCGTTGTTGACACAAGCTTCCAACACATTGTAGGTGCCGCGTATGTTGACCTCAAAAGCTGTACGGGGGTAATCCCTGCAATGCAGCAGCCACATAGCCGCCAGATGAAAAACATAATCCTTGTTCTTCATGGCTTGATCCAGCACATCGGTGTCCCGGATGTCGCCACCTTGCTCAAAGATCCGGCACCTTCCGTCCTCAAGGGAATCAGCTATGTTTTCATACCTACCCCGGGCGAAATTATCATAGATCACCACCTCGGCCACCTCCTCGCTCAGCAGCCGGCGCACCAGAAAACTCCCGATAAAACCGGCCCCGCCTGTTACCAGTATTTTCGCTCCCTTTAGTTCCTGCATGTATTAGTCGCTATATTTATGCTCCAGATAATAGTCCCGGTACCATTGTACAAACCGCCTTACCCCATCCTGTATTGCGGTGGCGGGTTTATAATCAAACACTTTCATCAAATCGTCTACATCGGCACACGTTTGGGGTACATCACCCGGCTGCATGGGCATGAATTCCTTGGTGGCCTCCTTACCAGCCTCCTTTTCAATAGCGTGTATGAAATCCATCAGGTGCACCGGGCTGTTGTTGCCTATATTAAAAATCTGATAGGGTGCCGGAGAAGAGGCAGGATCCGGTTCTTCTCCGCTCCATTGGTCATTGCCCGAGGGAGCATGATCGATCACCCGTCTAACGCCTTCCACAATATCATCGATATAAGTGAAATCACGTTGCATCTCTCCATTGTTATAGACATGAATGGGCTGATCCTCCAGGATGGCCCTGGTAAACTTAAAAAGCGCCATGTCCGGACGGCCCCAGGGGCCATATACGGTAAAAAAACGCAGGCCGGTGGTAGGCAGGTCATACAGGTGGCTGTAAGTATGGGCCATTAGCTCATTGCTTTTCTTGGTAGCGGCATACAGGCTAACCGGATGATCCACATTGTCGTGGGTGGAAAACGGCATCGATTCATTCATCCCATAAACACTGGAACTGCTGGCATAAGCCAGATGCTTGATCTTGTGGTGCCGGCATGCCTCCAGGATATTCATGAACCCAACCAGATTGCTGTCCACATAAGCATGGGGATGGGTCAGACTATAGCGTACCCCTGCCTGAGCCGCCAAATGACAAACCCGGTCAAAGCCCTCTTCCCGGAAAAGATTCATCATACTTTCCTGATCCTTCAGATCCATCTGTATAAAACGGTAATTGTTGTACCCGGCACTCTGCACAAGACGGCCGGGGAGGATCGCCTCGCGGGGGATCCCGGTTTGTTTCAGCCGGTCGTACTTTAACCCGGGGTCATAATAATCATTGATGTTGTCCAATCCCACCACTTCATCACCCCGTTCCAGCAGTTTCAAAGCCAAATGATAGCCAATGAATCCGGCTGTTCCTGTAATCAATATTTTCATAAATCAAAAAAAAGGTTGTACTTTCTCACAGCTCCGCCACGTCAGTCACATGATCCATCCATGCAACCGATTGGCAATTAGTTTTTTAATATAACTTTCATTCCCTTGCCCATTTAAAGGCTCCAATAATCCATTTTCCGGATCTTATCCCTGTATATGCCCTTCACATCAACGAAAAGGGCATCTTCCGCAGCGTTCTTCAAAAATTCCTCTTCCGGCAGATCCGTATATTCCCGGTGATTCACAGCCAGAATAATGGCGTCGTAGGGACCGTCGTGGCTATGGGATAGCTCGAGGCCATATTCCTCCTTCAACTCTTTTTCCGAGGCATAAGGATCCATCACATCGATCTTATCGATGCTGTAGGACTTCAATTCATCAATCACGTCCACTACCCTGGAGTTGCGGATGTCGCTCACATTTTCCTTAAAGGTGGCTCCCAGGATCTGTATGCGGATGGCCCGGGGGTGTTTGTCTTTGTTGATCAGTTTTTTCACTACCTGTTTGGCCAGGTACCGGCCCATGGAATCATTCACATACCTCCCGGCATTGATGATCTGGGCATGATAACCCAGCTCCTTGGCCTTATAAGTGAGATAATAAGGATCTACCCCGATACAGTGTCCTCCTACCAGCCCGGGATAGAACTTCAGGAAATTCCATTTGGTAGAGGCAGCCTCAATCACCTCAAAGGTGTTGATGCCCATTCGGTTAAAGATGATAGACAGCTCATTCATGAAGGCAATATTAAGATCCCGTTGTGTGTTTTCAATGATCTTAGCTGCCTCGGCCACTTTGATGGAACTGGCCTGGTGAACCCCGGCCTGTATGATCAGCTCATAGATACGGGCGATCACATCGGCCGATTCGGCATCGCAACCCGAGGTGACTTTTTGAATGGAAACCAACGTATGTTGCTTGTCGCCCGGATTGATGCGCTCGGGAGAAAAACCCACTTTGAAATCCCGGATATATTGCAAACCCGATTCCTTTTCCAGTACAGGCACGCACTCCTCCTCGGTGGCGCCCGGAAACACTGTAGACTCAAACACCACATAATCTCCTTCCTTCAAGACTTTACCCACGGTATGGGATGCTCCCAAAAGGGGGGCCAGCTCCGGTTCATTGTGTTCGTTGATGGGGGTGGGTACGGTCACAACATAAAACCGGGCATCTCTGATCTGCTCCGGATCGCAAGTGAATTGTATGTCGCAGCCCTCAAAGGCGGAGGGCGGCAGTTCCTTGCTGGGATCATTCTTCTGACGGATCATCTCCACACGGTCCTCCTTAATGTCGAATCCCAAAACCGAGACTTTCTTTGCAAATTCAAGTGCTATAGGCAGGCCCACATAGCCCAGCCCAATTATAGCAATCTTAGCCTCTTTAGCTACAATTTGTTCATACATGGTGAGTTAGTATTTAAGATGGTTGCATAACGGATGGTAATCGCCTTTTAAGCCAACCGGCGTGGCATTTCTGATGGTATAAACCGTTTCGATCGACTTCCTGGATTCTTCCAGTCCAAATCCTTTTCCTTCCAGGATCTTCTGGTAGCTCTGAGTATGCAGGTCGGTGAAGCCCCCGCTGAACTCAATCTGTTCCTCATCCACGGTGATAGACCGGAAGGTGGGTTTTTTCTCCTTCTTCACATCCTCCGGAAGATCACCGGAATCCACACTCAGGAACCACCTGACGCGTGCCTTTTCCAGGTCGAGAAACCCGGCTGCCTTATCCTCCTTATAAAGGTGCAACACACTCTGCTTGAGATCCCCAAAAATCCAGGTGAGCATGTCGAAGAAATGCACACCGATATTGGTGGCCACGCCGCCTGACTTCTGCTCATCGCCCTTCCAGGATATGAAATACCAGTTGCCCCGGGAGGTGATATAGGTCAGGTCAATATCATAAACTTTATCCGCCGGGCCTTCATCAATTTGTCTCTTCAATTCCATGATCGAGGGATGCAGCCTTAGCTGCAAGATGTTATTAACCTCCCGCCCGGTCTCTTTCTCTATCTCTATCAAAGCATCCAGGTTCCAGGGATTGAGAACCACCGGTTTCTCACAGATGGCATCTGCTCCCTGCCTCAGGGCAAAACGAATATGTGAATCATGCAGATAATTCGGTGTGCATATGCTCACATAATCAATCTGAATTCCCTTGCGCTTCAGCTTGTCCAGGTGCCGGTCGAAACGCTCATATTCAACGAAAAAATCGGCAGCGGGAAAATAACTGTCGATGATGCCTACACTGTCAAAGCGATCTAAGGCTGCAACCAGGTTGTTGCCGGTTTCCTTAATGGCTCTGAGATGTCTTGTGGCAACAAAACCGGCAACACCTATTATTGCAAAATTCTTATTCACTGTGTCGCTCATTATATCTAGATTTATATTAGCGATGTTCAAATATACTGAAAAAATATCATCCCCCTCATTGCAAAGGATGATAATTACAAGAATCTACAGGCGATTCAACACTTTTTCGCGCTGCTTTTCATGATATATGCTTTCTACACAAATGTACAATGATCTTGCGAATGGCGTTAGAACAAATTCACAATTTTTAACATTTCATTCATATATGGTATGATGGTGATTTTATGAGCCCAATGGTAAAATTTTGTCAGGCAATTTTCTTAATTTATGAAATATTTATTAACTTTAAATGAATTTCTCAAACAAAAAGATTTGACCTATGACAATAACATTCAATGAGTTAAGGAAAATCAAAGACAGCCTGCCGCACGGAGCCATTCGCGAAATCGCCAACCAACTTAATTTGAACGAAGAAACGGTAAGAAACTATTTTGGAGCTACCAACTATGAACATGGCGAAAGCGTAGGCATTCACTTCGGTCCGGGGCCTGATGGCGGCGCTGTCACAATTGATGATCCTACCATTCTTAATATGGCCAAAAAAATTGCATCCCAGGAAAATGGCCATGTAAACTAAGATTTTTTACAAACTCAAAAAAAGCAGAAAAGCCCGCCTTTTCTGCTTTTTTTATCACGCGTATCATGACATCCACCCTTCAGATGATCCGGGAAGTTGAAGCCAAATGGATGAAAAGGCTTTTCCTTTACAACGAGAGCCATTTCAAAGATGCAGGTCTTCCCTCCCATAACCACTGGCATCACCTGCGGGTATGGTATTATATAAAGGAATTATTGGAAAGCCTCATCAAAAGGGGGATACCATACAGTGCGGATGAAACAGAAGGACTGATCATCGCCGCTTTCTTTCATGATATAGCCATGCACCGGACCTTCGACGAGGCACATGGCAAATGGGGAGCTGAACAGTGCAAAGACTATTTCTCCAAGGGCAATCCCGCTCCTCCTCACTGTTTTGAGGATGTTCTTAAGGCCATAGAGCGTCATGATGATAAGAAATACCTATACCAAAAAGGCAAAGAGGAAAAACCGGGTATTGGCGTATTGCTGTCGGTGGCAGATGACCTGGATGCTTTCGGGGCCACCGGCATTGTTAGATACACTGAAATACTTTCGCTCAGAGGACTTGACACAAGCGGCATTCCTGAAAAGGTACTGATCAATGCCCGGTCCAGAATGGATCATTTTACATCAACATTTACACTGAACCGTTATTTGATTCAAAAACATCAGAAAAGATACGAGCGTTTATGGGACTTTTTCCGGTCCGCAATGGACGAAACGGACCAGGGACAGGTCAACCGGGCCATCATGGACCGGATCAGGAAAAATCTCCGCCCTACGAACCCAACCGGCAAGCTTACAAAGCTGCTTGAACCCGCCGATAATCGATATCTGAAAAAACTACAGGAAGAAATCAATTATGAGCTGAAAGCTTTTCCCAATCCTCTGTTTTTTTGAAGGCTGAGCCGGCTATCGTGCTTTTTTAGGTTTATCAGGCCAATGGCCGACGATTCACACCTGCTACCTGACCCTGAAATCCAGAAGGGTTTTGTTGTGGATATAAGCACTGAGGCGGTCGCCAATTTTCACAGGACCCACGCCGGCCGGCGTGCCTGTAAAGATCAGATCGCCCGTCTTCAGGGTAAAAAATCGCGACACATAAGCAATCAAGTCCTCAAACGAAAAGACCAGGTCGCGGGTATTGCCGGACTGCACTACCTGTCCGTTCAAATTTAGGCCGAAGGGGAGGTTGCGGAGGTCCTCAAAATGGTCTTTGCTTATAAACTTACCCAATGGGGCGGACCCTTCAAAACCCTTGGCGATTTCCCAGGGCCAGCCATTCTTCTTGCACTGGCGTTGTAGATCCCGGGCCGTAAAATCAATGCCAACGCTCAACTCCCGATAATACCGGTGGGCAAAGCGCCGGTCGATGTTCTTCCCAAGCCGGTTAATCTTGAGTACGATCTCCGTTTCATACTGAATATCATCCGAAAAATCGGGGTGAAAGAAAGGTCTGTTCCTGATGATGATGGATGTATCAGGCTTCAGGAAAAAGATGGGGTTTTCCGGTACCTCGTTGTTGAATTCCCTGGCATGATCGGCATAGTTGCGGCCAATGCAAATGATCTTCATAGACTACTGGTTAAAAGCCCGCAACTTAATGGCGGTAAGCACTTTCTTTGTATACAGGGGGAACTCATTGTTGATCATCCATCCGTAGTATCCGGGGTCTTTTTGCAACACCTCTTCCACCTTCTTGCCTCTGTATTTTCCAAAATTGAAGATCTCCTCGTCGTTCTCGTCGTAGACAATGCGCCCGGCATAGTCGACATGGCGGTTATGGGAAGAGAATTTGGAGAGCTTCTCCATATCGTTTTCCAGGCTGTCATAATAGTCAAGCTGTGCCTTGAGGACCTCGTAGGTGGCTTGTGTATCAGCTTCCGCACTATGGGCATTTTTCAGTTCTTTCTTACAATAAAACTGGTATGCAGCGGCAAGGGTTCGCTTTTCCATCTTGTGGAAGATAACCTGGACATCGATGAAACGTTGATTTTTGAGGTCATAGTCAATATCGGCCCGCAGAAATTCTTCAGCCAGCAGCGGCAGGTCAAAGCGGTTTGAGTTGAAACCCGCCAGATCACATCCTTCGAGGAATTGCTGAATGTTTTTGGCCACTTCCTGAAAGGTAGGTGCATCTTTTACATCCTCATCGGTAATCCCATGTATAGCCGTTGATTTGGGATCAATGGGGATGGTTGGATTGATCTTCATGGTTTTGCTTTCATGATCTCCGTTGGGAAAGATCTTCATCATGGATATCTCTACAATGCGATCCTTGACGATATTCGTTCCGGTGGTTTCCAGATCAAGAAAAACCAAGGGTTTATTAAGATTAAGCTCCATATGCTCCGGGTCATTATACCGATATCAGGGTGCATACTGGTTTGTGCCGGTGTGCACCCCCACCGGATTATTCCACTTCTGTTTCTGATTCTACCATCATAGGCATCAACAGCATCAACACATCCTCATTTTCATCGTCCTTTTCAGCCGGGTAAAGCAGTCCTGCCCGGGAGGGATCGGACAGTTCCACCAGCACATCTGTGGCATTCAGGTTGGCCAGGATCTCCAGGAGGAAAGAGGATTTGAAGCCTATCTCCATATCGTCGCCTTCATACTGACAGTTCAGTGTCTCGCGGCCGGAGACGGAAAAGTCAATGTCCTGAGCTGAGACAGTCAGCTGATTGCCTTTCAGGGAAAGCTTGATCAGGTTGCTGGCCTGATTGGAAAAGACGGCCACCCGTTTGATGGTGTTATAGAATTCCAGCCGGTCGATGGTCAGCTTAAAGGGATTATCGGAGGGGATCACACTGTCGTAACTGGGATAATTGCCCTCGGTCAGGCGGGAAATCATTCTGTATTTGGGAAGAATAAACTGTACGTTTTTATCATCGAAGCGGATGTCCACCTCATTTTCCTCTTTACCCAGGATATTTCTCAGCAGGGAAGCGGGTTTCTTGGGAAAGATGAAGGAGGATTCCTGCTCGGGAGAGACATCTGTTCTGCGGTAACGCACCAACTTATGGGCATCTGTGGCCACAAAAGTAACATTATCCGGCTTGAGCTCCACATAGATGCCATTCATCACCGGACGCAACTCATCGTCGGCCGTGGCAAAGATGGTCTTGCCAATACCCTGATGCAGCATAGGGGAAGGAAGTTGAAGATGGCTCTGCTCTTCCTCTTTGATAGCAGGAATTTGGGGAAAATCCTCGGCATTTTGTCCGGAAAGGTTGTATTTCCCGTTTTCCGAATTCAACTCGATCTTGTGGGTCTCGGCTTCTACATTGAAAGTCAAAGGCTGTTCAGGAAATTCCTTTAAAATATCCATTAAAATCCGGGCAGGAATAGCCACCTTCCCCTCATCCGTAACATTCTCCAGATCAATGGTCGTGACCAGGGTGGTTTCCAGATCGGAAGCGGTTATTTGCAGTTCGTTGCCGCTGAGTTCAAATAAAAAATTATCCAGAATGGGCAATGTGTTTTTGGGGCTGATCACCTTTCCGATCAATTGCAGATGTTTCAACAATTCTGTGCTGGATATAACAAATTTCATCTTTCCTGTTTTTTGGGTTTGTATTCACATTTTCACTTATAGAAATCACGGGTCCGACTCTTTTCTGATCCGGAAAGAGAATCGACCCGATTAATTTTCCCGAAAATAATTAATTTCTTTTAACAACGGGTCAATTTCCGTATATTTTATTAACAGAATTTCCTCCGAATGCTGGTATCGTCCATAAAGGAAGTTCAAGTCATAGGAAGACTGCTGCCCGAATTCGTCCTTCGCGGAGACCGCCTTTTTCCTGTAGGTCAGCAGTTTCCTGTGGTTACCTTGATCATCGGTAAGGCGAATGGTACAATAGGGCTTGCGCTGCTTCAGGGAATCGGTCAACTGCTGATCATCTGTAATCACTGAATGAAAGCGCACATTCCCGAAATAGCTGAAATACCGGGCTGCCTTATTGCTGTTGAACCGGTCTGGTGATTTGTCTCCCGGCGATTTGAGCATGAAATGATCCTGATCGTATGTCAGCAGGAAAGAAGCGGCTGGTTTTTCAGGATATACTACCTCAATGGCTTTCAGATCAAGGCCTGAATAGTCGAACAGCGTCCTGTCGCGCCAGTACTCGGGATCCACCCGGAACAAAGGAGCCAGGTCACCCTGAAATCCCGGCAGGTTCATAAGAAAAGGTTTCCGGCTGTCGTGCACCATCATATAAGTATGACCCTTTTTGGCCGGGCTCTGTTCAACCAGGTAATTCCTTATCAGGCGGTCACGTTGATATATCTGCACATGGACAGGATTTTCCCGGACCATGGCGAGCAATTCATCGCGGTTATTTCCGGGGGCAGGTGCTTCCACCCTGATATCTTCAAGGAGATTAAAAAACTGCTCAATGGCCTTATCGCGTGCGTACGTATGCTCATTCACATACCATGTGTTCTCCTGGCGGTGGAGCCTGACCCGCTCATCCCCCTGTCTGAGAATGAGAGAATCGACCTTTTGGCGGTCTCTGATGCCAAAGCTGGTAAAGCCGGCATCCAGCGTACTGTTCTGATCCTGCAGGTACACATACAGAGCAACCAGGGCAAGAATAACAAGGACAACGATATACAGGACAGATTTTTTCATGATCGGGTTATTTAAAGATTCACAATCAGAACTGCCTGTATTTTCGTTTACGCAGGTAGTTCTTCACTAATCCAAAGAGGATGATCAGCAGAATAGGCAGGCCCACATTTAGCACCTGCCATCTCACTCTTTCCGTGGCCACCTGGTTTTTATCAAGCAAACGCATTTTAACCTCTCTGGCCCTTATACCTATCAGACCTTCCTTATCGGCCAGGTAATGGATGCTGTTGAGCAGGAAAGGCTTATTTCCATATGTTTGCCGGGTATACTGATCATAGCCCAGGGGGCTGATCATCGTTCCATTGGGTTGATGACGGACATTGTTGCGGATCATGTCGCCGTCGCTGAGCACGATCATACGGGCCATCCGGCTTTGCTCGCGCGGGGACATACCCGTTTTTTGTTCCAGTTCGGAGGTAAAACGGTTCACAAAAACCGATTGGAATTCCCCTTCCAGCAATACGCCGGTAATCAGGTCTTTTTGCCTGAAAGACCGGGGATCAGGCTTACCCGAGACTTCTCCCAGGTCCACCAGGCTCGGGGCCTGGATGGTCTTGGAATGATCGGACGAGGAGAGCAATACCTGTTTTCTCACTCCCGGGGTGGTCGAGAGGGTATCGATGGAACTGACAAACTCGGTACGGATCATGTTCAGATTCTTGTTGATCGCGTGGTTGTTGGGTGAAGACAACAAGGGAAAATAGGTCCAGGGGGAAGGGGAAAATTGCGGTTGATCTCCCTGATAAGCTGTATTAACCGGAATAACGGCACATTGCACATCTTTGACCAGATCGGGGTTCACCCGAATCCCATATTTGAACAGCTGGTCGCTCAGGTTGAGCGTTCCGATGGTTGCCATGGTTGAGCTGCTTACCCGAAGGCTGTCCATGCTGATCTGCACCCGGTCGATCAACCATAGAATATTTCCTCCCCGCATCAGATATTGGTCGAGGGCATATTTAGCTTGTCGGGAGAAGGGCTTCTGGGGCTTTGCCACGATCAGGGTCTGATAATCCTGCAAGGACCGCACTTCCTGTTCCAGATCCAT
This sequence comes from Bacteroidales bacterium, assembly GCA_018334675.1. Taxonomy (GTDB): domain Bacteria; phylum Bacteroidota; class Bacteroidia; order Bacteroidales; family UBA12077; genus JAGXLC01. Next base: position 12,206 of record JAGXLL010000034.1, read on the forward strand.
CCGGTCCACCTGGTAATAATCCCTGAGCGCCCGGGTGATGTCACCTACCTGATATTTATCGAGCTCGCCCTGGCCTGTCACAAAAGCAATGGATTTGCGATCCTCCAGTGTTAGCTTGTAAACTGCGTCAATGAGTTTATATTCCAGGGCCTGAATGGAATGGTTCAGGTTCCTCTCGGCCGAAAGCCCGGGATTATTCTTAAGCAGGTTGACCGCCGTTTGCCTCTCCCCATGATTAACGAGGGCCCCGGGGAAAATAACTTTCTGGGTATAGCCTCCTTCTTTATCCCGACTCTTCACATTGGTGGGTTCCAACCCTTTTTCCCTCAAATCCTTGAACAAAGCCTGCCGTTTTTGGTCATCATCGCCGGAAGAAGGATTGATGAACCGGTATTGTATGTTGTCACCGGCATAAATGCGAAATTCATTCAGCATCTCCCTGATCCGGTTCTGCATACGTTTCAAACCAACAGGCATATCGCCGGAAAGGTATACTTTGAAATATACCACATCATCGAGTTCATTCAACACAGCCCTGGTTTTGGGCTTTAAGGTGTAGCGGTTGTCGGAGGTCAGGTCGAACCGGTGATATACCCGTGAAAAGATGATGTTCGCGATGATGATGATGACAAACAACAAAAGAAATTCAAGCAGATTTTTTCTCTTTTTCGACATGGCAAATACATTAATTGCGGTTCTGAATGATGGTTTTCGTCAGGAAAATGAATATCAATATCACACTGATGAAGTAGACGATATCGCGTGTATCAATCACTCCGCGGCTCATAGACTGATAATGGGCATTGATGCCCAGATCCATCACCAGGGTATCGATACTACCAAATATCCACATACCGCTGAGCAGATCAAAACCCATGTAAAATATAAATCCGGTAAGCAGGGCAAGGATAAAGGCAATAATCTGATTGCTGGTGATGGAAGAGGCAAAGATCCCAATGGCTGCATAGATGGCGGCCAGAAAAAACAGCCCGATATACGAACCGATGGTACCACCTACATCCACGTTACCGGGAGGGTTGCCCAACTGGTATACGGAGAAAAAATAGATGAGCGTGGGCAACAAGGCCAGCAGTACCAGAATCAGGGAAGCGAGGTATTTAGCAGCCACGATCTGCAGATCGGTAATGGGGCGGGTCAGCAAAAGCTCCATGGTACCCGATTTTTTCTCGTCAGCGATCATGCGCATGGTTACTGCCGGAACAAGAAAAAGAAATATCCAGGGAGCCAGGGTAAACAAGGTGTTAAGCGATGCGTAACCGCTTTCCAGCACATTGTATTGACCCGGAAAAACCCACATAAATAAACCTATGGCCAGTAAAAAAACCACCACCACGATATACCCCGTGATGGTACTGAAAAATTCATTAATCTCTTTTCTCAGGAGTGTGATCATATGGTTGTCGGATTTGCCTGCACAAAAATAATGGTTTTCTTGTATGATAAAAAGATTCCCTGTAGATCAGATTCCAAACTTATAAAATGAACTGTTGTAACGGATATTTATTATTTTCACCAGCAATTTTGAAAGCCAGAATAACATATCATATACTGTTGCTGGGCATTTTGATCAGCGGGGCCCGGGCAGAATCCCAGGCCAGCCGGCAGGATAGCCTGGATTGGAGGTTTCCCTTCGATCAGGCCGAATTTTCTTACCATTCCGGAATGATCATGCCCCATGTGCCCGCCATTGATCTTATGACAAACGATTACACCTCCGGCCTGGACCTGCGCCTTCTACGCAGCACCGACGGTTCCCGGGCCTGGCATCACCTGTATCACTTTCCCCGGATGGGTTTGGGCTACCACCATGGTTCTTTGGGCAACAACCGGGTTTACGGCCGGGCCCATTCCCTATACGGATTTTTTGAAGCTCCCGCGGCAACAATAACCCCTGCCATAGCACTGCATTATCGAATGTCCGCAGGTTTGTCCTATATCACCAGGACTTTCGACGTGGACCAAAACCTCTACAACATTGCCATCGGGTCGCATCTGAACCTGCATTATAAACTCTCCCTGCTGGTGACACTCCGCCTTATGGATAATTGTCAGCTGGTGGCTGGCATGGGACTCAATCACTTCTCCAATGGCAAGATTCAATCCCCCAATAAAGGGCTTAACCTGATCAGCGGTTCTGCGGGACTTCGCTATACACTGCGCAAGCCAGAAAGAAAAAAGAGCAACCCGGATCTATCTATCTTGCCCGGTAAAAACCACTTCTCGCTGATATGGTCGCACGGTGTGAAGGATTACAACCGGTTCCATCCGGAAGTCTATTACATATCCTCGATGAACCTGAGCTACGAGCGGCAATATGCCCGGGTGGCCAAATACGGTATTGGCCTGGATGCCTTCTACAACCCTTCCCTGAAGAAACATCTGAAGGAACCAACCGGGAGCAGCCTGACCCATCCCGCGCTTTACCGGGTGGGGGTTCACCTGTCCCATGACCTGATCGTGGGCGATTTCTCTCTAACCATGCAGCTGGGGCATTACATCTATAACAAAATATTCTACATTACCGATCTGTATAACCGGATCGGACTGAAATATTACACAAACGAGCATGTCATTATAAATGTGTCACTTAAATCACACAATGCGAATGCAGAATTCATCGAATTTGGGATGGGTTATCAATGGTAACGGGAGATGGTTCGTGATCGTTTTGATAGCCACCCTGAGCTTGGGGCTTTTGCTTTCCGGATGCCAGGAAGGAGGATTCCTATTGGGCGATGAAGGGGAGGAAGTATCCCGGGAGATCAAACTCGACGCTTACCAATCCATATGGACCTACGGGCTTTTTGAGATCCGCCTGGTCCAGGACACCGTCCATAAAGCCGTGGTAAAAGGAAGATCTTCCGTGGTGCAGAACATCCATTTCAGCCAGAAAAGGGGGAGCGTATTTGTACGGGAAGGCAAAAGCAACCATTGGTATAAGACTGAGCAAAAACCTCTGGTGGAATTTCATTTCGCAGACCTGAGCTACTTCAGGATTGAAGAACCCTCCAGGCTTTATACCAGGGACACCCTTCATACAGAAAATCTGGAAGTGATTGTCGCCAATGAGCTCTCGGAGGTTGACCTTTTGATCGATGCCGGATATTTCTACCTGGAGAACTGGTCTACCAGCACCGGTCGATTCTCTCTTAAAGGCCGCTGCAGGGAATTTGAAGTGAAATTGTGTGGTTCAGGCACCCTGGAGGCAAAAGAGCTAATGGTCGGGAATGCCCGCATCCTTCAGAAGTCCATAGCAGATGGATACATCACCGTAACAGATACCCTGCAAGTACGTTCGACCGGTCCGGGACATATTTATTACTACGGCGATCCGCAAGAAATAATCTTCAGTCAACAGGCATCAGGGGATCTGATCGGTCTTTGGTGACCAGCCAATTAGCCATCAGCCCTTTCTAAGGCGTTCATACATGGCCCGGGCAATCCTGGCAGAGGCTCCGCTCCCTCCCAGGAGTTGCCTCAACTGGTCGTAATCTTCCATCATCTTCCTGCTATAGTCCTGATCATAGAGCAAACGCTTCACCTCCTGCTCCAGCCTTTCAGGGTTCATATCCTTCTGGATCAGTTCGGTGACCACCTCGCGTTGCATATTCAGGTTAACCAGGGAGATATACGGCACCTTCACAAAATGGCGGGCGATGTGATAAGATATGGGATTGGCCCTGTAACAAACCACCTGCGGTACGTTGAACAGGGCGGCTTCCAGTGTGGCCGTACCCGATGTGATGATGGCTGCCCTGGAATGGCTCAGCAAATCATAGGTTTTATCGTGGACGAAACTCAGATTATCAACACTTAAGTACCGCCTGTAATGATCCCTACCGATGGACGGGGCCCCGGCTATGACAAACTGATAATCGGGATGGTGAGGGATCACCCGGGTCATCACACCCAGGTTCCGGTCGATCTCCTGTTTGCGGCTGCCTGGTAATATGGCCACTATGGGCCGCTCATCCAACCCCTGCTTCTGAATAAAATCAGCAAATGGGCTCCTGTCCTGCATCTTCTCATCAACGGCGTCAATCAATGGATTGCCATGGTACAGGGCTTTAAAATCATGCTTGCGGTAGAAATCCTGTTCAAAAGGAAAGATGATGAACATCTCCTCCACATAAGCCTTGATCTTGCGAATGCGTGACTCCTTCCAGGCCCAGATCTTCGGTGAAATATAATAATAGACCCGGATGTTGTTTTGCCTGGCAAACTCAGCCATACGCAGATTAAACCCGGGGTAATCGATCAATATCAACACATCGGGTCGATAAGACAGCAAATCGTCTTTGCATTCACGGAAATTGCGGCGGATCTTTCGAAGGCTGACCAGTACTTCCCAAAAGCCCATGATACTGTGATCCCGGTAATGCCTGACCAGCTCCCCTCCCTGTTCCTGCATGCGGTCGCCTCCCCAAAACCTGAAATGGGGATCGGGATCCACAGCTTTCAATCCTTTCAACAGATTGGACCCGTGCAGATCACCCGAGGCTTCACCGGCTATCAGATAATATTTCATGGCTGATTAGAAATTATTGACTCATCAACTTTAAACGTTCAACTTTCCAACATTTCAACTTCTTCGCCTTAGCCTTAGCCTTAGCCTTTCTTCAGCACCCACGCATTGATTCTATCATTTTATCATTCAATCATTGTCCCGATTTATTATCCTCCCCAGGCAAACTTAATGATAAACACGGCGAGGGCCAAAATAATCGTGGCTCCCAGTACGCCCCGGGCTGAATACAGGCGGTTGCGCCAGATGAAGATGAAAAACAGCAACAGGTTGGGATATACGCAAATGCTCACAAACTTGGAGAAGAGCTTCATGTTCATCAACTGCTCCCGGAAATATTCAAGGGGGTAATCGGAAAATTTGACCAGGTAGAAGATGACCATGACCAGCAGGGGGAAAAGAAAGCCCAGGATCATTCCCAGTTTCATGGTACCACCTTTTTTCTTATTCATGCTGAATCCGCTTAAGGCTTTCTATGGCTCCATAATTGGTGAAATCCACCTGAACAGGCACCACGGAGATGTAATTATTCTCCAGAGCCCATTCATCGGTATCTGTGGCTCCATTCTCATGGTTCACAAAATACCCCTTAAGCCAAAAGTATTCACCTCTGCGGGGATCCAGTCTCTTCTCGAATTCTTCTCTCCATACACCCTTTGCCTGGCGGCATACACGAAGTCCTTTGACCTGATCCATGGGAACGGGAGGTATATTGACATTCAAACAGGTACTTTCGGGAAGTCCTGCTTTCAAGACATGCGCGATGACCTTTTGTCCGTAATGCACCGAGGCAGTGAAATCGGCATTGGGATCAAAATCGAGCAGGGAAAAGCCAATGGAGGGGATGCCGTTGATGCAACCTTCAATCACTGCCCCCATGGTACCTGAATACACCACACTCACCGAAGCGTTGGAGCCATGGTTGATGCCGGATACAATGAGATCCGGGCGGCGGGGCAGAATGGCGCTGAAAGCCAGCTTCACCGAGTCCACAGGCGTGCCGGTACAACCGTATACCTTCACATTGTCCCATTCGCGGACCAGGTTGTAGCGAATAGGTATCTCAACGGTGATGGCATGGGATTTTCCGGAATGCACATGAAAGGGCGCCACGGTGATCACGTCTCCGTAAGGGCTGACCATCTCGATCAGTGAACGGATGCCCTTTGCTTCTATCCCGTCGTCATTGGTAACAAGTATTAAAGGCCTGTTCTTTTCCAAACTTTTCCTCTCAAATTTTAATAGGTCTGCAAAGATATGGAAATGTATACAATTTTCAATATCAATGCCTATTTTCTTGTGCAGCATCCTCAAAAAATAGGGGCAGCTGATCCGCTGATTATTCAAATATTTTTTATTTTTGTTGGCTTGAGCAGCTAAAAAAGCATATGTATGAAAGTATCCTATAACTGGCTAAAAGATTATGTAGAGACGAGTCTTACTGCGCAAGAAGCAGCTAAGATACTAACCGACACAGGACTTGAGGTGGAGGGTATGGAAGAATTTTCCTCCATAGAAGGGGGCCTGGAAGGACTGATTGTAGGGAAGGTTACCTCCTGTGTACCACATCCCAATGCCGACAAGCTGAGCAAGACGACCGTTGACATCGGATCGGACCAGGAGTTACCTATTATATGCGGAGCTCCCAATGTAGCTGAAGGGCAGAAAGTGGTTGTGGCCCCGGTAGGCACCACCCTTTTTATGAATGGCAAGCCGCAAAAACTCAAGAAGACCAAGATACGGGGTGAAGTCTCACAAGGGATGATCTGTGCCGAGGATGAGATAGGGATGGGCGACTCCCACGAAGGCATCATCGTTTTGGATGAGGATGCGCAGGTTGGTCAACCCCTGAAAGATCACTTCCAGGTGGAGGAAGATACCGTACTGGAGTTTGACCTGACGCCCAACCGCATTGACGGAGCCAGTCATATAGGAGCTGCAAGAGATCTGGCGGCCTATCTCAATATGAAAGAGCCCACCCCACTTCAACTCCCCAGGGTAGAGCCCTTTGAGAAGGATCAGCAGGGCCTGGCCATTGACGTGGAGATTGCCGACCCGGAAGGATGTCCGCGATACAGTGGTGTGACCATCACCGGTGTTAAAGTGGGTCCCTCGCCCGAATGGCTTCAGAACAGGCTAAAAGCCATCGGTCTGAACCCCATCAACAACCTGGTGGACATTTCCAATTACGTATTGATGGAAACGGGCCATCCCCTGCACTTCTTTGATGCCGATAAGATTGCAGGCAAAAAGGTGATCATTCAAAGGCTTCCCGAAGGAACGGCTTTCCAAGCCCTTGATCAGGAAGAAAGAAAACTCTCAGCCAACGATCTGATGATATGCGATACAGAGAAACCCATCTGTATTGCCGGAGTCCTGGGGGGCAGCGAGACGGGGGTCACTCAACAGACTACCAATCTTTTCATCGAGAGCGCCTATTTCAATCCCAAATACATCCGCAACACGGCCAAAAGACATATGATCAGCACGGATGCCTCCTATCGTTTCGAACGGGGAGCCGATCCCAACAACACCCTTTATGCTCTGAAAAGGGCCGCCAAACTGGTGAAAGAGATGGCCGGGGGGCAGGTCTCATCCGATGTGGTCGATGCATACCCAAAGCCCATCCACCCGGCCCGCATACATCTGAATTATGATCACCTGAGGCAAATGACCGGACAGAATATACCCATAGATCAGATCCAAACCATCCTACAATCGCTGGATATTGAAATACTTAAGGAATCGCCGGAGGGGCTCGACCTGAGCATACCCACTTACCGGGTAGATGTGACCCGTGCAGTAGATGTGATTGAAGAAATACTCAGGATTTATGGATACAACCAAATCGAGACCTCGGAGAAGCTCAACGCCAGCCTGACTTATTCAGAAGGGATTGATAAGGAGAAATATACCGACAGGATCTCCACCCTGCTCACAGGCAAAGGTTTCTATGAGATCATGTCCAACTCTCTGACCAAATCCGGTTATTACCAGGGGCTTCAAACCTTCCCCGATGAACGGCTGGTCTACCTGCACAATCCGCTTAGTCAGGATCTCAACAGCATGAGGCAAACCCTGCTTTTCGGAGGACTGGAAGCCATATCCCACAACATCAACCGCCAAAGACCCAACCTCAGGCTCTTTGAGATTGGCAATTGTTACCGGAGGGATCCGCAGGCCACCCAGGCGGATCATCCCCTGAAGCCCTACCAGGAACAAGCGCACCTGGCACTGTTCATGACAGGGTCCTTTACCCGGGAAAGCTGGATGAGTCAGCAACAAGAGGTCAGTTTCTTCCATATGAAGGGGGTGGTCGAGTCCATCCTGGAAAAACTGGGTTTTAGGCCCACCCGTTTCAAGAAAGAGGAGACGGAAAATGAGATCTTCACGCAGGTGCTGCGCTATAAGATCAAAAAACAAGTTATTGCTGAAGTGGGTATGGTCCATGAGCGCCTGCTGAAACGTTTCGACATCGAAAACCCCGTCTTTTACGGCGATTTGAGATGGGACCAACTGATCCGGTTGGCCGAAAACAATGCGGTGGAATACCAGGAAATAACGAAATATCCAGAAGTCAGGCGCGACCTGGCCCTGCTGGTGGATCAGGATATACGCTTCGACCAGATCGAAGCGCTGGCCTATCAAAGTGAACGTAAAGTACTCAAGGACGTTTCCCTGTTTGATGTTTACCAGGGAGAAAAACTGGGTAAGAACAAAAAGTCCTATGCGGTGAGTTTCATTCTTCAGGATGAAAAACAAACTTTGAAGGACAAGCAGATCGATAAGATCATGGATAAACTCATGCGGGTTTATAAGGAAAAGATGGGTGCAGAAATCCGTTAAATAACCCTATTATGGAAAAGATCGAACTGCTTCAGGGCGATATAACCCAGCTGAAGGTGGATGCCATAGTCAATGCTGCCAACAAATCCCTTCTGGGTGGCGGTGGAGTGGACGGGGCCATTCACAGGGCAGCCGGACAGGAACTGCTGGAGGAAACCAGGTCCCTCAACGGATGCCGAACCGGTGAAGCCAAGATCACCGGTGGATATCAACTGCCTGCCAAGTATGTGATCCATACGGTGGGACCTGTATGGAAAGGCGGCAACAAGAAGGAGGCGGAACTCCTGGCCAATGCCTATTCCAACAGCCTGAGAGTGGCTTCAAGACATGGTCTTCAAACCCTTGCTTTCCCCAACATCAGTACCGGCGTATACGGCTTCCCCAAGGAAAAAGCTGCCGATATTGCCATCAGCACGGTGCTGGATTTTTTCAAACGCCACAGCAACATCCAAAAAGTCTGGTTTGTCTGCTTCGACCAGGAAAATTACGGAATCTACGAGAAAAAACTCCGTGAACATGGAGCCTGATGAGGCGCCCATCAATCTTCGGAGAACGATCTGAGCAGACGGCGGTAAGCAGAAAAGACATTGGCCCGGGAAACGAAGCCTCTGTATTTACCATCTTCCAGCACAGGCAGGTTATAATGCTTGGTGGTCTGGAATTTCTGGGCCACATCCTCCATGGATTCATCGGGCGAAACCACCGGGCTGGGCATATACATCAATTCGTTCACATTGACCTTGTCATACTGATCGCGGTCGAACATGATGTGGCGGATGTCGTTGATAAATACAATACCTTTCAGGTTGTTGTCATCATCAATGACCGGTACAATATTGCGCTGTGATTTGGCGATCACCCGGACCAGGTCGCCCAGGGTGGCATCCTCCCGGATGGTATAGAAATTGGTCTCAATAAGGTTGTTGACCTTCATGATGGAAAGCACCACCTTGTCCTTATCGTGGGTGAACAGCTCACCTCTTCTGCCCAGCTGATAGGTATAAACAGAGTACCTCTCAAACAACCGTATGATGGCATATGAAATGGTGGCCGTGATCATCAGGGGAAAGATCAGGGCATATCCCCCGGTGATCTCGGCGATCAGGAACATACCGGTCAACGGGGCATGAAGCACTCCGGCAATCAGTCCGCCCATGCCAGCCAGGGCAAAATGACTCTCCGTAAGATCCCGGAAATTGAAATATCTGAAAACCTTGGCAAAGAACAACCCGCTGTTCACACCCATAAAAAGGGTTGGCGCGAAGATCCCACCGATACCCCCACTGCCGAAGGTGATGGAGGTGGCAATCACCTTTAAAAGAATGATCAGGATAAAGAAGATGAAAACCACAATGATGTTATTGTCCAACCCATAGAACAGACTTCTGTCGAAGAGGTAGCTGAAGTTGCCATGAAGGCTGGCGTTAATGGAATCGTATCCCTCGCCGTATAATGCAGGGAAGAAAAAGATGATCACTCCCAGGGCCACACTTCCCACGATCCATTTGGTATAACGGTTTTTGAAACGGTCGAAGGTCTGTTCCACCTTTTTGTACATGCGGGTAAAATACAGGGAAACAAATCCGGTGAATACCCCCAGCATAATATAAAAGGGTACTTCGCTGATGATGAATTGATGTTGTATTTCTGCCGGATAAAGCACATCCATGCCCAGGAAAAGATAGGAGACCAGGGCTCCGGTGAGGGAGGCAAGAAGCAATGGAATCAGTGAAGACATGGTTAGATCGATCATCAAAACCTCCAGCACAAAAACGATTCCGGCAATGGGGGCTTTAAATATCGCAGACATGGCACCTGCACTGGCACAGGCAAGCAGCAGAAGCACCTGCCTGTAATTCAACTTGAAAAACTGTCCGATATTAGACCCCCAGGCTGCCCCGGTAGCTACTGTAGGCCCCTCCAATCCCACCGATCCGCCAAAACCTACCGTCAGGGCACTGGTGATGACAGATGAATACATGTTGTGACGCTTGACCCGGCCTTCACTCTTGGAGATGGCTCCCAGAGTAATGGGGATACCATGCCCCACCCTCCTTCTAAGGATGAAGTGCATGAAGAGTACCGAAGCCAAAATACCGATGGCGGGCAGTACGACATAGAGATAGTTCTGATACTGCTCGACAAACCCACTGGTTACCAGGGTTTTAATCAAATGCACAAGATTCTTGATCACTACGGCAGCAAAACCGGAAGTAATACCTACAACAACACTCAGAATCATGATAAGTTGCTTATCACTGATGTGCCTTCTTCTCCACACCAATATTTTTCCAAGTCGTGTAGGTCGTTTCATAACGGCGACAAAATTAATATTTCCTGTCAATCTTTGTTCAAAATAATCCTAATTTTTTACCTCGCCGAAATGACAACCAATATAAGCCAGTTGTTCGGCCTTTCCTGAGGATCGCCAAATTCACCAATCATATCAAACCTTTGCGTAACCTTCCACAACTTCATCATACAGGCCAAATATTTAATGGAACATTTCGACCGGGGATGGCCGTGGGACAAACAAAAAGAAATGGCCCCTGTTTTTTTATAAATGGGATCAATTGTGTAAGTTTGTATAACCTAAAAATAAGCTTATGGTCGATTTTCAAAGATATAGGCTGGACAACGGTTTGACGCTCATTGTCCATCCCGATCCATCCACCCCCATTGTTACAGTAAACCTTTTATATAATGTAGGTTCCAAGCATGAAAACCCGGAACGCACCGGGTTTGCTCATTTATTTGAGCATCTGATGTTTGAAGGCTCGGTCAACATACCTACCTACGACACCCCGCTCCAACAGGCAGGAGGAGAAAACAATGCCTTTACTTCCAATGACATCACCAACTACTATCTAACCCTGCCCAGGGAAAATATTGAAACGGCATTCTGGCTGGAATCCGACCGTATGCTGGGACTTAAACTAACCGAGGAAAAGATCCGGGTACAGAAGAATGTAGTGATCGAGGAGTTTAACCAGCGCTACCGGAACCAGCCCTACGGAGATGCCATGATGATGCTGCGTTCTATGGCCTACCAGGTACATCCCTATCAGTGGTCGACCATCGGTAAGGAGATCAGCCATATAGAACAGGCCACGGCCGAAGAGGTGAAGGATTTCTTCTTTCATCATTATGCTCCGAACAATGCCATCCTTACGGTAGTCGGCAATATCCGGCCAGAAGAGGTGAGAAACATGGCCGACAAATGGTTTGGCCCCATACCCAGCAGGGAACTTCATCAGAAGAAGATCCCGGGGGAGCCCAGGCAAAAGGAACCCAGAAACAAGGAGGTTACCCGGGATGTGCCCCATGACGTTATCTACAAGGCTTATCACATGAGCTCGCGCAACCACCCCGACTATATAACTACCGACCTGATCTCTGATCTGCTGGCCAATGGCAATTCAGCCCGCTTATATCAAAACCTGGTAAAAAGAAGAAAGATCTTTAGCTCTATCGATGCTTACATCACCGGGGATATCGACGAAG
>JAGXLL010000010.1 GCA_018334675.1 Bacteroidales bacterium
ATCGCCCGGGGCCAGGCTTCGTGGCCTGGGACGCACGTGGCTGGCCAGGCTTAAAGCCTTCACTGCGGCAGGATCTCCCGTGATCTTTTCCTTCCATTGGGTCCACGACCAGCCGCTGGCTTCCCCGTCGGCTGCCACCACATATACTGCCCTTATTTTAATGCTCTCCTTTTCAGGGCTTTTTGCAGCACCCCGGGAACCCTTACCGGATTCGGAACCGTCTCCCTGCCGGGAAATACGCAATGGCAGGTAATTTTCCCGTATGTCATGTCCAAAATATTCTTCCAGGGAAAAGTCGCTATATTTCAGGAATTGCCCGTTTTGAGATACTTCACCCCGCTGTCTCCCCAGCTTCTGCCATTCTTCCCCATATCCGGGGTTGGTTTTCAGGCTTATTTGAAGGTTTTCTGTCTCAAGATGATCACCAAAAACCATCAAATGAAAATGATCCTGGCTCTGCTCAGGCTGTGCTGTTTCCCAACCGGGGGATGGGGGGCCGGCCGGGATCATTCCTCTGACTTGCAGGGCCACCAACAGAAGTATAAAAACCAGGGGGATGCGATTTTTTCGCCAACAGCAATGCGTTTTCATGGGTTTTGCCTTTTTATCGCTGTGAATGATAGTTTGATCCACGTTCAGTAATAAAAACTTTTCTTAACCTCAACATACGAGCAACAGCAGCCGCACGCTCGCACATCCGACCTCCCGTTCATTTTTCTCCGGCTACCCGAACCTCAATATCCAAATCCTCTCCTTCCGGCAGCACAATATACCCTTCCCGGGTCCTGAAGTCATTCCACGGAGAACCGTTGATTTTCACTTCCTGCAACACTGCTTCCGGAGCTTCCACGGGCAGGGGGTAAAGCTTTTCCCCCTTCTTGGCCCGAGAGATATGGAAATGAAGGGTTACCGGCTGATGACTTACCCAAAGGCCGGTATAAAGGGTGTTGAGCAAGGAATGCTCCAGGGTATGATACGAGGTCTTGCTGCGCACGGCCTTGGATCCCTTTTGAATCTCCCCGTCCGGTCCAACCGATAAATATGCACCTCCATATTGATCATCTATCAGCCGGTTGTTCCAGAACCCGGCACCCCGGCGGAAGGCCTTCAGAAAACGGTCCTGCCCGGTTTGATTGTGTAAATAGAGGGACAGCATGTTCCCATAGGCCTGGATCCACCAGGGCACATTTGTGCTGTGATATGAGGGGCTATGGCGGCCGATGCGGTGGTACCAGGCCCCGCTGCGCTCTTCCAGTCCATGCTGATAGAGAGGTTCCTGAAGTTTCATCGCCTTTTTCAGATAGGCATCCTTACTGGTGATCCGGTAGAGGCGAAGCAGCATCCAAACCACCTCGGCATGGTGGCCGGTATTGACTTCGGTGCTGTCTTCCCGGGGGGAATAGGTATAGTTCCACCTACGGTCGAAGCGCTCCAGTATCCAGGGCTCATCTTCAAAACTCATTTCCCGGACAACGTGCTGCAGGATCCGCTCCATCTGGCGCAGATAGTTTTTCTCCCGGGTAGCCAGGTACAGGTAAATCAGATAACCCGACACGGGAGCGAGCTGCGGGGAAAAATCTTTGTCGGTGTTTTGAACAGTCAAATCCCGGTTCAGACTCCGGTAATACCCACCATAAAGGGAATCCCAGGCATGTTCCTGCATGATGCGGTGGGATCGTTCGATGTAGTCGAGGATCTGCGGATCATGGGTTATGAAATAATACATGGTAAGGCCGGCGATGGCATAGGGCTGAAAAAAACCGTCCTTAGAAGAATCCACTACATGACCCCGGCGGTCGAGGGCATTGTACCAACCCCCATACTTCCGGTCCCAGCCGTGGCGAATAAGATAATCGGCCGTTTGAGAGGCCCGGCGCAGGTATTGCTTTTCACCGGTTAGCATATAACCCACCGAATAGCTGAACAGATGACGGGAGATCATGCCGGGATACTTTTCGGATCCGTTATAGGTGTTCCATTGCCGGTCCAGGAAAGTATGGAAGGTGCCATAAGCTGTATCCCGGGCCTGGCTGTCCCAGTGATCCAGGATCTCCACTCCCTGCTTCTTCCAAAAATTGGCCTCCGGTACGTTGGCCGTATTGGGAGCTTGCTGACAACCCCCAAAAAACAAAAGGATTGAAAATAACCAGGTAAAGGAAATGCAGCGTTGGATCATCGGAGTATCATTTTAAAGGTTTGCGATTTTTTCAGAACAGCAGGCACAGGTCGTACCTGGTTGATCAGGGCATTGGTCTCCACCCATCTGGGTTGTTTTTCTATGTAAGAGGTGATTTGATCCTCGGTGGCATAGTTCTGTGTAGAGCGATAAGGCATGGCATAAATGGCGCTGATCTTGGAATGGTCGGTCTTTTGCGGAGTTTCAATCTTTACATGCAGTTCTTTTTGTCCCTGGTTATCCGTGATGTATCTGTCGCGGTCCAGACCGCGAAAAGCCAGGGCGTGCCAGCGTTCGTGGTAGCTGTATATGTATTTGCTGCGTGCCCCGGGTTCATAGGCCCCGGCGTCATGCTGGGGATTAAAATGGCCGATCAGCTCCCAGCGGTCTCCATGGGCTTTATTGGTACGAAGGTAAAGCTGGTGTTCGGCGTGGTCGAAATCATATCCATACAGCCAGAGGTCAAAATGGGTAGTGGGGTGCACGCGGCCGTCTTCCTCCAGCATCCGCAGGTAAGAGTAGACAAAGCGGTCTTTGGAGGTGGCATAGACGGAGCCGGCAGGGCCTGTGCTGCCCCAGGCATTGGGCACAAAAGGATCGAAGGAAACGGGAGCATCAGTGGGTTTGCCTATTCCACTGCCCGATGTTCTGATATAATTGGTGGAAGCATAGTTGGGCCAGTACCAGCCCATGCCGTCCAGCCCTCCATCAACCATAGCCTCCACATTCTGGTCAATCTCCACTTTGGAAGGGGTATAACCCAGTTTGATGGTATGCATCTGTCCCAACTGATAGGCCCTGGCATCATACTGGCGGCCGATTTCTTTGGTATACCTGGCAACCTCTCTGATATATTCATTGGTGGCTTCCCTGCCGTATCCCCGGGTAAAATAACCCCGGTACACATCGGAAAAGATAAAATCGGGATAACAATCCGCCTCAACAGAGGCATCACCTGTAGTTTCCACGGATATCCCCAGGGATTTGGATAATTCAGAGCGGTAGCGGCATGCCTCCATGAACAGGGCAATCGATGAATAATCCTCCGACAGGGCCGGCGGGGCATTGTGCGGATGGTGCAGGAAGATACCCACTTCCGCATCCGGCATCTCCTGCTTGATGGCTTTGGAGAGTAAGAAGAAGGCCTGGGGGCCGTACTTCATGAAGTTCCTGTACAAACCGGAATAGCCTTTCACAGCCGTATCTTCAGGCTGTTTGAACGCCCCCAGGGGCGCCTCGTCAAAAAGGGTGATGCGGGCAAAATCCGGATAATATTCCCGGTAAATGGAGGCCAGCTCTTTAAACCTTTTTGCTACGGCCTCCCGCGAAGAGATGTCTTCCACGAAACGCCGTATGGTGATGTCCTTACCCGGTCCGATCTCGATCCAGGTGCTGTCGATCCCATGCTCACGACAGGCCGAGAGAAAACCCCGCAGCTTATCCGGATCGTTCATCCCCGATGAATACGGGATAATATGAAACCGTTTGGCAAAGAGCAACATGTTTTCCAGGGTTGCCGGCTGCTCCTTTTGAAGCTTCTGTGCCCCTACCCACATAAAGATCTCTTTTGAACCATTTTCCGGTTGTGCCTGAAGGGCAACCGGAACTACCAGAAGAGGGAGAAACAGGAAAGCGGTCCACATCAGAGCTTTCCGAATGAAATTTCCCGGCGGCAAGAAACCGGCAGGAATCGTATCAGGGGAGGCTGAGCGAATCCGCTCTGAAATGCTTTTTCCCTCATACATAATATGTTTCATAATTCAAATGAAAATGTATTTTGTTCAAGCAACGGAGAATAAATATAACAAATCAAAAATAAAATCCAATCCTTCGGGTCCTCCTGCCCGGACGGAAATAACTTTTTTGCAGATATTGAACCATCTTACCATTCAAGAAGCAGTATTGAAGAAAAGATTTTTGCTTTTCTGTCGCTTTTCCATAAATTTAATAGATAAACAACACGGGTGCTTTTGGTAAGATGCCCCTGCAAAGCAACATTTTATGAGACTCAAGTGCTATTTCCTGTCCACCGTAAGTTCATATTTGCCAGGCGTATGGATCGCCAGCGGACTGATCATTTTCCTTTCATTAATGGCTAAGGATGCCCAAGCCTGCTATGCCATTGTTGCCGGGAAGGATGCCACCGCCGACGGATCGGTTCTGGTTGCCCACAGCGAGTTGAACAAACCCGACCGGTGTTTCCTGAATTTTCATGTTATTCCCGGGATGAGCCATCCGGCCGACTCCAGGATTCAATTGCAGCATGGAGGGAGCTATCCTGACGTTGAAAAAAGCTATTCTTTCCTCTGGTCGGAGAACATGGGTTTGGAAGGCAGTGACGGGGTAATGAACCAATGGGGTGTGGTATGTGTAAGCGACGGCACACCTTCTAAGGAGACAGATATGCAAAAGCTAAAGGATATGGGGCAGATTGAAGACGGGGGCATCGGTTTCCGCCTGCGCATAGAAGTGGCCAGAAGGGCCAGGACGGCCCGCCAGGGGGTTCGCATCGTGGCCGATCTGGTGGAACGCTTCGGTTCGCGACACGCCATCCATTTTGTGATTGCCGACGCACAGGAAGCATGGATCATGGCCCTCCCCAAGGGTAAGCAATGGGTTGCCCAAAGGGTCCGTGACGACCGGGTGGTGGCGCTACCCAACGTCAACATCATCCAGAAGGTTAACCCCAGCGACACCTCCCGCTTCATGGTCTCCGATCATCTGATCGATTATGCCATCCGGCGCGGATGGTATGACCCGCAGAAAGAGGATACCTTCAACTACAAGAAGGCTTATGGTCAACCCAAATGGACCGGCTGGTTTGAAGACGAGTACGGCAAGGATCCCCGTCAGTTCAGGGGGCAGTGGTTGCTAACCGGCAAAAAGCCCGATCTCTCCAAAGAGGGGCATTGGCCCTTTTCGGTCAGCCCCCGGAAGAAGCTGACCCTGGAAGATCTGCGGCAGATCATGAGCGACCATATGGAAGGCACCCGTTTCGACCCAACCAACGGATACCGGGAAGGCTCTCCACATGATCTGATGGGTCCCAGAGACGGGGCGATATGTGATCAGCGAAACCAGGAAGTAGGCATCTTTCAGTTGCGAAGCTGGATGCCCCCGGCTGTGGGATGTGTTTACTGGCGCTCCACGGCAGCTGTCTGCTCGGGTGTGCTTACCCCCTGGTATGCAGGAATAACCGACACCCCGGAGAGTTACCACGTCAATCCTCCCACCCGCAAAAACAACATCACCCCATGGCATTTTGACCCCCCCCAATCGGTTTTTCAATACAACGACAACAAAGCCTTCTGGATCTTCAACACCCTGGAGAACCTGGTAGATATAGGATACCGCAAGGACATCGACACCATCCGTTCGGTATGGAGCAGCTTTGAAAAAGAAGCCCGGGCCATGCAAGCGCCGGTGGAGGAAAAAGCCCTTGAGCTATACAGAAAGAACCCACAGCAGGCAGCTCAATTTCTGACCCATTACTGTAGCGGCCTGGCCCTGGAAGCACAGGAAAAGGCCAGGCAATGGATCAAACGGCTGCGAACCAAACATTTTGGATACTGATAAAAACCCGCCTATGAGCATCAAAACCATCATGAACTTTGTTAAGGCCATCAATGCCCATCAGGTCAAGAAAATTGCTGCACTGATGACCGATGACCACACCTTCATCAATTCCCACGGCAAAAAAGTAGTGGGTAAAGAGCCTATGAAGAAAGGATGGAAAGGTTATCTCGATTTTTTCCCCGATTATACCATTGAAATCACTGAAATCATAGAGGATGATGATCTGATCGGGCTTTTTGGCTGGGCTACCGGGACTTACAAAACCGGCCAGACACCCGAAACCGCCAACTCCTGGAAACTACCCTGCGCCTGGAAAGCTGTTGTAAGGGACGAAAAAGTGGCGCTCTGGCAAGTCTATTCCGACACCAAAATACCCTATGAAATCATTGAAAAGAACCTGGACAATGATTAATCCCCCTATTTTTTCCATGAAATATTTGTTTCGTTGAAAAATATTTGCTTTCTTGCCCCATAGAATAAAATGATTATGCACCTGTCCAACAACATCAGCCTTCTTAATTTGAATCGTAACAATAATCCCGCTTACGAGCAGGAAGGCTATGATTGGCAATAATACACAACCAAACAAATCAAAAAAAGCCTTCCTGCAAACCGGGAAGGCTTTTTTTATGATCATATAAGCAGCATGAAGCACCTGATCCAAAATAATAACAATAACAATAATCGCCCGCCTCCCCGGGGAAGGTGACTTGTTGTTATTGTTCACGACCAAGCCTTCCCTGCCGGGGAAGGCTTTTTTTTGTTTCCACTCAGTTCATTTCATTATTTGTTTCATCTATAAAATCCATTATCATGAAAAAGCTCATCATCCCCGAGGATTACCGGAACATGTTAACCCGGGAATCCACCGAATCAGCGATCAAATTCATCAAGGATGAATTTCAGCAGGCCCTGGCCAAAAAGCTGGATCTCAAACGTGTAACAGCTCCTATGCTTGTACTGGGAGGAACGGGCATCAACGACGATCTCAATGGCGTAGAGCGTCCGGTAAGCTTTCCTGTGAGTTCGTTAAACAGCGGACGGGTAGAAGTGGTACAATCCCTGGCCAAATGGAAGCGCATGAAGCTGGCCCAGCTCAACCATGAAGAGATCACCGGCATCTACACCGATATGAACGCGCTGCGACCCGATGAGGAGTTGGGCAACCTGCACTCGGTATATGTCGATCAGTGGGACTGGGAAAAAGTGCTGGACGGAGAGCCCCGTAGCCTGGAAACCCTGAAGTCGGTAGTGGGGAAAATCTATGAGGCCATCCGGGACACCGAGGTGGCTCTATGCGAACGCATACCTGTCTTCCGCCCCATGCTGCCCGAACAGATCACTTTCATCCATTCTGAAGAGTTACAGGAAAGATACCCGGACAAACAGCCGGGGGAAAGGGAAGACCTGATCACCCGGGAGTATGGAGCGGTATTTGTTATCGGCATCGGACACAGCCTGAAAGATGGCATGCCTCACGACCTGAGGGCTCCGGATTACGATGACTGGTCAACCCCCACCGTGAACGGTTACAAAGGGCTCAACGGTGATATCCTGGTCTGGAACCCGATACTAAAAAGGGCCTTTGAAATATCGTCCATGGGCATCCGGGTGAGTCCGCAATCTTTGGAAAAACAGCTTAAGATCCGTGAGTTAGAAGAAAGGAAAGAGCTGATGTTCCACAGGAAGCTTCTGAGCGGTGAGCTGCCTCAGACCATGGGAGGAGGCATCGGCCAATCCAGGCTCTGTATGCTTTACCTGAGAAAAGCCCATATCGGTGAAGTGCAGGCAGGTATCTGGCCCGATGAAATGCGGGAGATCTGTGAGAAGAACAACATTGAGCTTTTGTAAGCATGCTCATTCTTCCCGGCTCCGGACGGCAGCAACAGCCTCCACCTCGATCTTTGCTCCCAGGTGGAGTTCACCCGTGGGTATCACAGCCCTGGCCGGCTGATGATCTGCCATGAACTCCCTGTAGATGTGGTTGACCCGGTCCCATAGCGCAATATCGGGGATGTAGATGTTCACCTTCACCAGGTGCCTCATATCGCTGTTGGCAGCTATGAGAATGGCTTTAAGATGTTGCAATACCAGGCGTGTTTGCTGCTCAATGGATTCTCCGGTCAACTCACCGGTATTGGGATCCTTCGGCAACTGGCCTGAAACAAATACCAAACCCTCATGCTCTATAGCCTGCGAATAATGCCCTGCGGGCTCGGGGGCATCAGATGTCCTGATCTTTTGCATAAGCTCAAATTCTGTAAAATTAAAACATTTCCGCCTTAGCGGGGTAACACAACACTCGAACTATGAAATTCTATTTGATTGAAAAACCAACCTATAATAAAACTTTCCACACATGAAACGTCCATGACAAAATATTAAATATAAGACAACCTTATAAATACCCGGTCGATAACTGCACGGGGCCCTATCTTTGATGGATCCATTCCCAATATGCCCTGCCCCGCTTTTCAACATAGGGAATGTCTTCTTCGAGAAGAAACCCCTTGTTAACCAGTTTCTGAGCTTCCACACGCACCCGGTCCAGGTAATCCGTCCTGCCCTGATAAAGGGATTCAATGCTGGGACGGGGGTCATGGGAGGACTTCTTTTCTTCATCAGTTAAGGGAAGGGGAATAAAAGTCCCCCGGAAATCCACCAGTTCAAAAGGACTCCCGGGATACCCCTTTCTCGTACACCAGGGGGTGTGGGTTGCCAGGGGTACCCGAACCTCTATATTCTTAATACCCGCTGTTTCATTACCCAGCTCATTCACCCGGCATACCATGGAGGGATATTCTGGCCCTATCCGCGGCGGTTGGAGGTCGATAATGCCCTCGCCCCACCTGGCTCCATAGTCAACCCGGTAGGCTGTATGCACGGTGCTGGGCTCCAACACCCCGGGAATATCCGGAAAGTCATAGCGATCGAAAGGGATCAGCTCACCCGAGTTGATGGTTGGATACTGGCTGGCCGGAGGAGGCTCTTCGTCATGAACCCACTGTTTCAGGGCAACCAACAGGGCCCTGTAATTGACTTTAAATTCCAGCGGGTTGCCCCGGTAAACCTTGCCCGGTCCTATCCGCATATCCTCTGGGGGTGGAAAACGATCCACAAAATGCTGACCGCTGGACAAATGATAAATACGCTCATGAGAACAGGGCTCAACATCACGGGTTCCTTTCACATTGGTATGGATCAAAGAAGCTGCTCTGCCCCAATATTCATAACCGGTATTGATATAAAATGTTTTAGGGGCATGATGCTCTTCCGGGAGATGTTCCAGCAGGCCATCGGATGACCACGATTGAGGATCAAACTGTTTCCTGCTGGTGAAAGGGAATATATCGGTGGGGTAAAAGAAGGCGGAATAGCGATGGGCATCTCTTGAAGGCTGGGCAAACCGGTGGTTAAAGCTTCCCCTGCCTGCCCCTGCTGTGATGATCATCATCCCATCGTAAGCAGGGCGATAATGCTCATCGGTATTAAATCCCTGATAAAGAAAATGCCGCAGGAACCTGCCGGTTTGCGATACGCCCGCGGCAATACCCTTTTCCACCGGAAACAGGGAATTCTCATTATACTTAGCATAAGAGATGATGTCGCGTATCACGGCAAGACCCAGTCCCACCACCGGGGGGTTGGCCGAACGGTAAACCAGTTCATATATCCAGCCCGGTTCAAACCCTTTTTTCATATAAATATGGGCATCATCGTCGACAACCGTGCCTGCCTGTTCCCGCCCAAAACGCCACAGATGCCCGGGCACCTCAATGCGCTTGGCTTCTCTTCCATGACGACGGGTAAGCACATTTTGCGTGCTTTCGGGATCGCTCACCGGATATCCTATCTGATCGCGATGGCCCATCTTCAGCGTCTTCACCCGTTCATCCACCACCCAGTCGCTTCGCACCAAACCCGTAATAGGTTCTCCATTGGGTTTTTCAGCAACAGGCACCTCTAGGGTCAGGTTGCCCTTTCCATGGGGAACATCAAACTGCCACCCTACCCAGATCACAGTAAGACCCTGACGCATGACCAGCCCATTGCCGAACCAATCCGGATTGTCCGCAGACATGCTTCCGGAAGTGGCCCGGTTAAAATAGGAAGGGGTGAATTTACCACCGCGGTTGCTCACCTCTACCAGGCCAACACCGGAAGAGGCAGCATTGTCAACAGGTTTTAATACCACAAAATTGGAGGAGGCCTCTACCCGCCCCTGTTTGTTGATGGGAGCCCTTTGCAGATCTACTATCCGTTGGTTCATGGGGTTGGAAGGATCAAAGCTGAAATACACACGGCCCTGGATCAATTCATAGGGGCCATACGTGCCAAACACCTTACCCCCAAGCACCTCGGCCCGTGAAGTGATCTCTATGTTTGACACCCCGGCCTGAGCCTGATGGATAACAGACAAAAACATAACAAACAGCGCAATCCGGAAAAATCTTTTCTTGCTCATAACATTCTGGTTTAATGGCTTTCAAAGATGGGAGTCATGTAAAAACCATGCATTTATATCTTTAAAGGTAACACAAATCCGGAAAGCTTTCAAGCACCCCGCAACACAAAGGCCGGGAAAGCAGGCCATAAGGGCAAAATGAAAAGTGATCAGCCAGAGGCTTTGTTATTAACCTCAAGATTTTGTATATTGGCTCTAAGCCGGAGGTTATGAGCCTATCTAACTGTACACTTCAGGAAACCACAACCAAACACCTGATGGTGTTATGCATACGTAAGCGTCCTTATTCTCTGGTACGGTTAAATCATCTGTCAATGACCCTACGAACTTTTCTTTAACATAGACCCAAA
The DNA here is from genome assembly GCA_018334675.1 of Bacteroidales bacterium. Taxonomy (GTDB): domain Bacteria; phylum Bacteroidota; class Bacteroidia; order Bacteroidales; family UBA12077; genus JAGXLC01. The sequence continues at coordinate 10,568 of JAGXLL010000010.1, forward strand.
ATCATTCTTCACTTTCAAAACCATTCAATATGGACAAAAAAAACACGCACGCAAAGATCACCCGCCGCACCTTCCTGAAAAATTCCGGAGCTGCTATGGCGGGACTCACCATTCTGCCCAGCTATGTGGTAGGTGGGTTGGGTCACACCCCTCCCAGCGACAAGCTCAATATCGCAGGCATTGGAGTTGGGGGTCGCGGTGGTGGCGTTCTGGAAGGGCTCACCAACGAAAACATCGTGGCCATGTGTGATGTCGACTGGAAATATGCCCAATCGACCTTCAAAAAATTTCCCAACGCCAAAAAATATTACGACTGGCGTAAGATGTTCGATGAAATGGGGGATGACATCGATGCGGTAGTGGTAGGCACGCCCGATCACACCCATGCCATCGTCTCCATTCATGCCATGAAGCGGGGCAAGCATGTATATTGTGAAAAACCCCTGACCCATTCGGTTTGGGAATCAAGACAGATGACCGAAATAGCCCGCCAGCACAATGTGGTCACGCAGATGGGCAACCAGGGAAACAGTGGGGAAGGGATACGCCAGATCTGTGAATGGATCTGGGACGGGGCCATCGGCGAGATCCGCGAAGCCCATGCCTGGACCAACCGGCCTATATGGCCCCAGGGGCTGGAGCGGCCCGACAAAAAAATGGAGATACCCGACCACCTGAAGTGGGATCTGTTCATCGGACCGGCCGACTACCGGCCTTACAACAACGTCTACCATCCCTGGAACTGGCGCGGATGGTGGGATTTCGGAACCGGAGCCCTGGGTGATATGGCCTGCCACATCATGGACCCCATCTTCAAGGCTCTGAACCTGCAATATCCCACAAGTGTGGAAGCCTCTTCCTCTCCCATCAACACCGAAAGCCCGCCGCAATCAGAGATCGTCCACTATAATTTCCCCGCCCGCAGCAACATGCCAAAAGTCAACATGCCTGAGGTGAAGGTCACCTGGTATGACGGGGGCTTGTTACCCGAGCGACCACCGGAGCTGCCCGAGGGAGAGATTATGGGCCGCGACCACAACGGCGGATGCCTGTTCGTGGGTTCCAAAGGCAAGCTCATGTGTGGCACATACGGCCGCAACCCCTTCCTGCTACCCCTTTCATACGATGAATCCTACCGCAGGCCAGCGAAAAAACTGCGCAGGGTAGAGGCAGGACACATCAAGGACTGGGCCAGGGCATGCAAAGAAAGTCCCGGGAACCGTGTAATGCCAAGTTCCAACTTCGACTATGCCGGTCCCCTCACGGAGATGGTGCTGATGGGCGTGGTGGCCGGCAGGCTTCAGGACCTGAAACGGGAACTGATATGGGACGGAAAGAATATGGAGTTCAAAAACATTGATCCCGATGATGAGATCCGGGTGGTCACCACCGATGAATTCAAGGTGATCGATGGACATCCCCATTTCGACACCCAATATCAAACCATCAATGCCTACCAGGCTGCCAAAGAATACATCAAACATAGCTACCGTGAGGGTTGGAAATTATGAGTGTCCAATCTCATTTGATCGATATAGAGCATTTATTAAACAGTACATGTAGAACATAAATCCACAACCATGAATACGCATCAATCATTTCAAAAACTTGCAATAAGCCTCATGCTCCTGATGTTCCTTTTTGGTTCATGCCAGCAGGGTGCAAAAAAACAAGACCAGGAATCACAAAAAGAAGAAGAAATGGGTCAAAAAATCAACCAGTTAAGTGAAAAAGAAAAACAGGAAGGTTGGATGCTCCTGTTCAACGGTGAAAATACCGAGGGATGGAGGGGATACAATGATCAGGCTTTCCCCGACAGTGGCTGGGTCATAGAAGACCAGTCCCTGCGGTGCATTGGCTCAGGAGAGGGAGAAGCCGGCGGTGCCGGTGGTGACATCATCTACGATCAGAAGTTCAAGGACTTTCATCTGAAGCTCGAATGGAAGATCAGCAAAGGCGGTAACAGCGGCGTCTTTTATATGGCCAGGGAAGTGAAAGACCAGCCCATCTGGCAGTCAGCCCCCGAGATGCAGGTGCTGGACAATGAGCGTCATATCGATGCCCAGTTAGGCGAAAGCCGGATGGCCGGGGCCCTTTATGATCTGATCGCACCCGATCCGCAAAACACGAAGCCGGCAGGGGAGTGGAACCAGGTAGAGATCATGGTATATCAGGGAACCGTCGTACACAGGATGAATGGTGAAAAGATCCTGGAATACCACCTGGGCACAGATGAATGGAAGGAGATGGTAGAGAACAGCAAATTCGGTGAATACGAGGATTTCGGTAAATACAGGGAGGGCTACATCGGCCTTCAGGACCATGGCAATGATGTATGGTTCAGAAACATCAAGCTGAAAAAAATGTAAAGGCCCCATCTTATGAGCAACAGAAGACAATTCCTTAAAAATCTCCTGGTAGCGGGCGCAGGTGTGGGCCTGCTATCGGGGAGAATGGCCTCGGCAAAGGACAAGCGCCGCGACGAGCTTTTCTTCGATATATCCCTGGCCGAATGGTCGCTGCACCGAACCCTTCGGAGCGGCAAGATGACCAACCTGGATTTTCCCAGGGTCGCCCGGGAGCGCTATGATATCGCTGCCATTGAATATGTCAGCACCTTATTCAAAAACACCAAGCTGCAATATCTCTCCGAACTCAGGAACATCAGCGTGAATGAGGAGGTGAACAATGTGCTGATCATGGTGGATGATGAGGGCGATCTCGGTGACACGGATGCTGCCGCCAGAAACCAAGCGGTGGAGAACCATTTCAAATGGATCGAGACGGCCAAATACCTGGGATGCCAAACCATACGGGTCAATGCCCGGGGCGAAGGCTCTTCGCAGGAGGTGGCGCAGGCTGCCATCGAAGGGCTTAGCAGCTTATCTGAAAGGGCTGCCCATGACGGGATCAATGTGGTGGTGGAGAACCATGGGGGTTACTCTTCGAATGGCCAATGGCTGGCAGGTGTGATCCGTTCGGTAGATATGCCCAACTGCGGCACTCTTCCCGACTTTGGCAATTTCGATATCAGCAACCAGGAATCATACGATCGCTACAAGGGCATAAAAGAGCTGATGCCCTATGCCAAAGGTGTCAGTGCCAAGACCTATGATTTCGACGGGCAAGGAAACGAAACCACCATGGATTTCAGGCGCATCCTTCAAATCGTTCAACAAGCAAGTTATCACGGATACCTCGGAATAGAATATGAAGGAAGCCGGCTCAGTGAACACGAAGGCATTCTGGCCTCCAAAAAGCTGCTGGAACGCGTGGGCAAAGAATTGGGATGACAATTATCGGAATGGTTTGACCTGTAAGAGTTAAAGGTCAAAGCTGCAAGAAAACAGCTCTATATAGAAAAGATCGTCTTCCCTCCGGAAAGCCGATCTTTTTTATTAGGAATCATTCTATTTGCGTTTCTTCCACACCAGGGCGCCGGCACCCAGTATGGCTCCCTGCTTACCGTTGAGCTCGGAAGAGCGGATGGAAACCTTGCCTTTGAAGATGTTCATCACATGGTCGTCGAAGGTCTTAATGGTGGGATTGAGGATCAGGTTACCCGATTTGGCCAGCCCACCGTACAGGAAAATGGCCTCGGGGCTGGTATGCACCACCGCGTCTGCCAGCTTGATGCCCAGATACCGGCCAGTCAGGTCAAAAGCCTCTTTGGCGATGCGATCGCCATTTTGGGCAGCATGAAAAATATGTTCCGAAGTCATATCCTCGAAACTCAGCTTGCGCAATTCGCTCACCTTTGTACTATCGGCCAGCAGTTCGAAAACCGTTCTTTTGATGCCCTGGGCCGAGGCGTAAGTCTCCAGGCATCCCCGGCGCCCACAGCCGCATTTGCGGCCCGTGTCCATATACACAAAAGTATGTCCCAGCTCTCCGGCAAAACCGTCGTGGCCGTATACCAAATCACCGTTAACCACCAGTCCGCTCCCCAGGCCGGTACCCAGGGTGATAACGATGAAGTCATTCATGCCCCGGGCACCTCCAAACATCATCTCTCCGATGGCGGCAGCGTTGGCGTCGTTGGTCAGCACCACCCGTTCATTAAAAAACTTCTTGAACTGATCCACAAAAGGGATCACCCCTTTCCATCCCAGATTGGGGGCCTGCTCAATGGTACCCCGGAAGTAATTGCCATTGGGAGCTCCAATGCCTATGCCTTTGAAGGTGTAACCCTCACATTGCTTCAGCTGATCCTTGATTTTCCGGCTGATAGCCCGGACAAAACCTTCTGCCTTGGGATAGGAGCTGGTAGGAAACCGGTCATGCATCAATACTTCCCCTTCATTGGTGATCACACCAAACCGGCTGTTTGTCCCTCCAATGTCAATACCTACGGCAATTTCTTTATTGTTGCTCATGCTTTTGACTCATTTTAAAAAAATATGAAACGGCTTTCTTTAATAGTAAGACATCAGGGGAGATCCGCATACTTACCTGGCATCCATTCAGTTGATGAGCCAGACACCCCTTTTTGCCACAAAAAATAAAGCGCAGTAATTTATAAAATCCTGAGCAACCGTGCAAGAAAACCCGGCAAAATCATGTTGTGTCGGGGAATCATCCTGGTGGGTTGATCATTATGCAATCTTAAGCTTCCGGGTTCGATTCCGGTATGCGAATATGGTTAAAGCCACCACCAGGGCCACGGCAATATAGACGAATGCCGGTATGGGAACGGGTTCACCGCCGGCATAAGAGTGCAGGCCGGAGAGATAATAATTCACCCCGAAGTAGGTCATCAACACCGAAGAGATGGCGAACAGGGAGAGGGCATTAAAAGCGAACAGGCTCTTGAATCCCGGTATATTACGGGAGTGGATGACAAAGCTGTAGACGATGATGGTAATGAGCGACCAGGTCTCCTTGGGGTCCCATCCCCAGTAGCGGCCCCACGACTCATTGGCCCATATGGCACCTAAAAAAGTACCGATGGTCAGCAGATAAAGGCCTATGGTCAGCGACTTGTAGTTGATAACCGTCAGGTCTCTGATGTTATCTATGATGCGGTCATGCCTGGAGGGGGATACCACCAGGTAGAGGATCATGATGATCAGCCCGAGGATGGCGCCCAGTCCGAGGAAGCCATAGCTGCCGGTGATGACCGACACATGAAGAGTCAGCCAGTAGGATTGCAGAACGGGCACCAGGTTGGTGATCTCGGGATCCATAAAACTCAGGTGGGCCACCATCAGGGTCAGCGAAGCCAGTATGGCGGTGGCGGCCAGGGTAAGCTTCGAGCGGCGGATAAAAAGGAACCCGCCCAGGATGATCACCCAGGATACAAAGATCATGGATTCGTAGCCGTTGCTCATGGGGGCATGACCGGAGACGTACCATCTCAGTATCAGCCCGGCCGTGTGGAAAGCAAAGCCAAGGGCAATCAACCCACTCAATATGCGCACCAGCCAGGGGAGCGATTGTCGCCCCTGCACGATGCGCATCATCATCAGTATGAGCATCAGCAGGCCCACCGCGGCATACCAGGGAAAAAGCCGCTCAAAGATCCTCGATTGGTAATAAAACACCTCTGCCCGCACCTTCCGTTGTGAAGGCAGCTCATAACCAGCATATTTGCGTTGATAATCCTTTATGGAGGCAACATATTTCATGGCTTCCCGGCTATTGCCTTTCATGGCCGCCTGCCGGAACATCCCCAGGATGTTGGTCACGAAAAGGGAATCCTGCCTGCTCACAGTGTGCTGGGCGGCGTCCTTGGGTTTGCCCCATTTACCGGTGTTGTCGCGGTAGGGGAATATCTTGAGAAAATCGCCCGAGATCGCCATGAAGCAGATGTTCACCCTTTCATCAACCTTGATCACCTCCTTGTCGAACTTGTTGCGCTGTCCGGAAGGCTTGGAGTAAGCTTCCTGCACTTGTTTGCGTAGCTTATAGGTGTTGGCCTGCATGTTCACCAAATCGGATACAGCCGCATACTCACTGCTGACACCGACGATATCGCGGAGTCCGCTGTGCCCCACCTTAATCAGGGGCACATCCTTCCAGTTGCGAAAATCATAATGAAGACCCAGGAAAACCTGCATGGCATTGAGGCCTTCAAAACGGTTGCTGCGATGCACCTTTCTCAGTACATCATGGCTCAGGGTATACAAAGGCTTGGTTCGTCCCTTGCGATCCTGTACCAGCACCTTCCCGAATTCGGTGGCCAGCCCGCGGTCCACCACCATCTTGCCATTGCCGGCCATGGCCGATCCGGTATAAACCGTCACCAGCAAAAGCAACAGGGAGGCTTTCTTTACCGGTCCCTTCCAGTTAGATGCTTTGACCCTTCGGAACATAGAATATTTATTAAGCAGGGACAATAGCACAAAAAGAAACAGCAGCCCATAGCCGGCATAGGTGACGCGCATGCCAACCGGATCGCGGTTTACCGACAGCACACTGCCTTTCTCGTCCTGGTCATAGGAAGACTGGTAGAACCGATATCCCTTGTATTTCAGAATATGATTCATATAGATCCGGTGAGGCTCGCGCACATCTTCGTCGGGATCGATCAGCACCACCTCACTCTTAAAGGAAGAAGGACTGTTGGAGCCCGGATAGCGCTCCAGAATAAAATCTTCAAGATGGAGCTTAAAAGGCAGCTTCACCTGCTTGCGGGCATAGTCCAGATGAATGCGGTGTTTTCCTTTCTCTACTACAGCCGGTGTGGAACCGTTGTTTCCAAAGCGCACAAAAAGTTTCCGGTGGTTGTCCCCATGGGTGAGATTGAACTGCAGGGCATAGTTGTTGCCGCCTCCCTGATCGCGGGATTGTCCTCTCACCGGTCTAATGGTACCGGATGGTGAGAGCTTCTGAACCACAAACCGCCACCCTTTGATCTGGTAGATGAACATGGGACGAAGAGCAATGTTTTCATTGGCTGCAAATGCCTCTGCCTCGCGCGTTTGCATACTGAAACGGGTCATCCCGGCATCGGAGGCTATATAAAAGGAATCCCTCTGATAGGAGATGTTCACATCCATGGAGTCATGCTCCAAAAAACCTACCCGAAGGTCTTGCATGGTCACCTGCTCACCCGGGGCCAAAACAAAATTTTGCTTGCCCATCATCCCGCGGCTTGCTGTGAGCTGGACCAGGGGCTTGCCGTCGGGTGCGTCAACCACTGTCTCCCGCGCATTGGGTATATATCCCTCATACTCGAGGCTGTATGGCTGACCGGCCACCTCAAAATCCTGCTCATACTCATCGGAGGTCACCTGGGTGATGATGAACTTGCTGGCATCTGAATAAACCGTTTTGCCCCGTGCATCTTCTACCGAGAGCTGAAGGTACTTCTTGTCGGTTTCAACATAAGCTTTGGTCTCTCCCTCCTTCAGGTGCAGCATGCCTTCAAAGCCATAATAACGGGTTATCCCGGCTCCCAGGATGATCACGATAAAAGCCAGGTGAAAAACCAATATAGTCAGCTTGCGGGGTTTATAGAGCTTATAGTGAAAGATCTGTCCCAGAAAATTGACCGCCAGCAACACAAAGATCAGCTCAAACCATTTGGTATTATAAACCAGCTGGCGGGCAGCCTGGGCTCCATAATCGTTCTCGATGAAGGTGGCGATGGCCATGGAAACGGCGAATATCACAAATAAAGCCCCCATGAACCAAGAGGAAAAAAGAAAATTGTTGCTTCGAAACATACAATAAGATTTATTTCTTGAAGGTATGTAAATATATAACAATTTAGCAATTGAGAAACCTTCATGATAAATATCAACATTGAATCGCGGGGGAAGTGCATAATCACCGGGGGAAGTTCGCTTTCAAAAGATCATTTTGAGTCCACTACAAAAAGCCTGCTTGATAAAAAAATGAAACAAAGGGTTCGGCGTTAAAAATTTGGGGATGCCCGCCAGCATTTTTGCAAAGAACTTGTAAATTCACTAACTTACCGGGGCAAATCAAAAACACCTTTACCATGACCAGAACACACATATGGAGGCCTTTGTTGCTGCTGACCCTGATCATACTGGCGGGATGCGGCAGGATCCAGAAGATGCATCAAAAAGCTTACGATCTCTCTGAAGACGGAGATTACCGGGGAGCCATCGAATTATATGAAAAGATACTCCGGCAAAAACCGGATAAGCCCCTGTTTATCAACGATTATGGCTGGACACTTTTCATGGCCGACAGCCTGCAGCGGGCCCAAAGCGTGCTTAAAGAAGCCCAGCGCAAATGCGACGACGGCCACCAGATCCTCCAGCGTCATATCAAAAAAAACCTGCACATCACCGAGTCCTTCATCCGCATCAACCAGGCTTTGAAAAAAGGACAACCCGAGCAGGCTCTTTCCATACTGGATGAACTCAACCGCTCATGGAAGACCCACGAGATGCGGCTAAAATATTATGCCCTTACTTATGACAGCCTGGGAGAAAAGGATAAAGCACGGGAATACTGGCAGCAGATCATCGATCAGCATGCCCGGACCACCTATGAGAATCCTTACTACAAGATGGCCCTGGAAAAAATGGAGGCTTTCTGATCCCGCCCTCCTGCTGCCGGCCGGGGATCTGACGCAGGCATCACATCAAATACAGGCTCCGCCAAAGCGGGGCCTGTTCTATCCATATCATTTCCTTTTGTGATATGAATGATTATTTTGTCATGGACGTTTCATATTTTTATCTCTTATGATGCATCTACCCAAATATACGGCTGTGATACTGGCTGGCGGTCGGGCCCGGCGCTTTGGAGGCCGGCATAAGCCCCTGGCTGTGCTGCGTGGCCAAACGCTGCTGGAGCATCAGCTGGAGGTACTGGAACCGCTCTTCGGGGAGATTCTGCTGATCACCAACGATCCGCAAGCCTTCCACAGCTACAGCCATCTGAGGATCCAAACGGACGTCATGGCAGATAAAGGGCCGCTGGGCGGCATCCATTCAGCGCTGCACCATGCCTCACAGCAATCGTTGTTTGTGGTGGCCGGCGACATGCCATTTCTCAGGGATCGGATGATCAGGCAACAAATCAACATCTCGGTTGAACAACCTGGCCAGGCCATCGTTCCAAAGACAGGGGAAAAGACCGAACCCCTGCATGCCATTTATCCCAAAGCTACACTGCAAACCCTGGAGCCGTATTTAAAGCAGGCTGCAGACCGGTCGGTGCGTTCCTTTCTGGAGCACATCCCCGTTTATTACTGGAATGTTTCAGATGCTGCATCCTTTGTCAGCATCAATACACCGGAAGAACTCAGGCACCATGAAGCAGGTTGAAATTATAAGGTTTGAAGATGGCCGAAAGCGGGAGATGAAAGATTACATCATCCGGGAGGTATCGCTCAGGCTGGTCATCAACGGGCAAGAACCTATCCTTTTGCCCTGTTCCGGCTGGCATGTCAACGAGCTGATCACCGGCTACCTCTATACCAACGGATACATCCACGCTCCCGGCGACATACAATCTTTGGATTACAACATGGGTGATCAAACGGCCCACATTGGCCTGGAAAAACATCCCCTTCTCCTCGATGACATCCAACAAGCAAAATCTCTTTACCTGCCGGCAGCCAGCATCCTCCAGTGGATGGATGAGTTCTCGGGGCTTTCGGAGGTCTTCCGGAAAACGGGTGCGGTGCATACAGCAGCTGTCGCCTCTCAGGAAGGGATCCATAAACATTTCGAAGACATCAGCCGGCACAATGCCATTGAGATGCTCATCGGATGGAGCCTGATGCAGAACGAGGCTTTTCATGACAAGTGCCTGATGCTGAGCTGCCGCATCTCGCGAAGTATCATCAACAAAGCAGTGGTGGCCGGTTTTCCCATGATCGTCTCCACCAGCCCTCCCACCGATCAGGCCCTGGACATCGCCCGCGAAAACAACATCGCCCTGGCCGGATTCGCACGGGGAAAAAGGATGAATGTATACTGCGGAACGGAACGCTTTACTGACAAGGATTGAGTGATTGGGTGATTCTCTTAGTGTGTATCCAAATCATGCACCATAAAGATGCTATGCCGAAGCGTAGGAAGGATGACATCGAGGTATTCGTCTACCGCTTTGGAGCTGCCGGGGAGGGTATAGACCAGGGTTTGGTTCATCACCCCGGCCACCGAGCGGCTTAGCAGGGCCCGGGGATTGTCGCCGCTATATTTCATACGGATCATCTCCATGATGCCGGGTATTTCCTTATCCAGTAGAATACTTACGGTTTCAGGGGCCACATCGCGTGACCCGATGCCGGTGCTGCCGGTGGTGATCACCCAATCATAACCATTTGCTTTGGCATGCTGAAGCCGGTTGATCAGCCGGCCCTGATCATCGGGTATGACTTCTCTTTTTACTTCATGTCGTGGAAAGTGATTTTTCAGGTAGGTATTCAGCTGTTCCTCGATTTTTTTGCCGCTTCTGTCGGGATACTGTCCGGATGCGGCGCGGTCGCTCAGGGTGACGACCATGCCCCGGTAAATCTTTGGCTCATACTCCAGCTTATCCCCCGGTTGTATCGTTCCTCCTTTTCTGACCCGGGTAAAGATCCCCTCCTCGGGCATGGCACACTTTCCAATCTCCCGGAAAATGGCGCATCCCTCCCCATGGCATTTCTTCCCCAGCTGGGTAACTTCCAGCACCAAATACTTGTTTACAAAGCGGTCGAGCAAGCCGATGGTGGTCAGATCCATCCCCTCAATGGTCAGGTTTTCCGCGAATTCGCCAGGCTCAATGGTACGACCGGCCTTATGATAAAAATGATCGAGGCTCATCCGGGATATCATGCTCACCTGCCGGTGCCAGGCACCTGCATGGGCATCCCCCTGTATGCCCCACCGGTCGAGCGTGGCCCTTTCCACCGGTTCCTTGATGGTGCCTTTCTCCCGGGAAATATTCACATGGGTGACAGTGATGCGTGTATTTTTCATTGGGCGGGATCTTTTCTCTTCTCAACCAGGCGGATCGAGTCGATCTGCATGTTCCGGTCCACCGCCTTACACATGTCGTATACTGTCAGCAGGGCTGTGCTGACCGCTGTCAGGGCTTCCATCTCCACACCGGTCTTACCGGCACATTGCACTTCGGATGTAACATAAACCCCGTTCTCCTTAATGCTGGAACGGACCGACACATGGGTAAGCGGGATGGTGTGGCACAAAGGTATGAGCTCCCCGGTTCGCTTGGATGCCTGGATACCTGCAATTTCAGATACAGAGAGCACATCTCCTTTTTTCATCTCATTGTCCCGGATCAGGCGCAGGGTTTCTTCCTGCAGATGGATAAATCCTTCGGCCCGGGCCAGGCGCTGCTGGTCGGGCTTGCCGCCTACATTCACCATCCGGGCCTTGCCTTCCCCGTCAGTATGGCTAAATTGCTTCATGGGTTGTCTTTTTTCTCAAGTAACTCATACAATAAATAACTCCTCTTTTTGAAGATCTTCGAACCCGGAAGATATCCCTTCTCACCCGGCGAAGAAGGCTCTATGTCAATATCCCGTGATGATACGCCTGCCTATCCTCCCATCCTGTAGAAGGTACAGGAGGTATTGCTAGAGCCGCTCCTGGGCTTGGTTTCCAGGGCCAACCGATAGGCTTCTTCTATGCCCAGTTCCCGGACATCATAGGCCAGATCACTGAAAAGACAAGGCTTAAGCTTGCCATTGGGCGTCAGCCTCAGGCGGTTGCAACGGCGGCAATCACCACCGCTGCCTCCTTCCACTTTCGAGAAGGTACCTTTTTCAAGGTCCATCTCCCGGATAAAACGCAAAGGATAACCATAGCTTGCGGCAAAATTTTGCAACGCGCCGCGGTCTTCCTCGTCGAAATATTGATGCATCACAGCATTGAGCTTTATGGGGTTGAGCCCGGCCTTCCGGGCCGCTTCGATCCCTTCCAGCGCCCTGTTCAGGTTGCCGCCCCGGGTTATTTGGCTGTATTTTTCAGGATCCAGGGTATCGAGGCTGACGTTCACACGCTGAAGGCCTGCCTTCACAAGATCTTCGGCATAATCAGGAAGAAGCAGGGCATTGGTCGTCATCGACAAGTCCTTTACACCGGGTATTGAGGCAAGCATGGCCACCAAACGGGTGATCTCCCTTTTCACCAGGGGTTCGCCGCCGGTGAGGCGTACCTTATCGATGCCCTGCTCTACTCCATAGCGAACCACACCGGCGATCTCCTCATAAGAAAGGATATCCTTGTAGTGCAACAACTTCACCCCCTCCTCCGGCATGCAGTAGTAACACCGCAGGTTACACTTATCGGTTACCGACACCCTCAGGTAGTTGATCTTCCTGTTATACCTGTCGTACATCAACGGTGGCTCCTTTCTTTATGTTTTGGACGCCGGCAGGGATCCGTATGAATCCCTCCGCCAGGTGCAGGGCATGAATGTGCCCCGAGCCGTGATAAGGAATCGTAAAAACCTCACCCTGCTCTACTCTGACCGGTTTCCAGCTGTCGCGGTCCGATTTTTTCTGCTTCAATGCTTCGCCCAGGGATAAGCTGACGCTAGGTGGCCGGTAATGACCGCCCATCTGTTTATACAGCAGGGGTTTGATCAGCAATTCAAATTGAAGGAAGGTGGAAACCGGATTGCCTGGCAAACCGATGATCACACGATCGCCCTTCCTGCCAACGATAGTCGGTTTGCCAGGCTTCATGGCAATCTTATGGAAGAGGATCTCTATACCCGCCTTTTCCATCATCTGTGGCACATAATCGTGGTCGCCCATCGAAACACCGCCGGTCAGCACAGTGAGCCAGTGGCGGTCTACCGCTTCTTGAATGGCCTCGCCCACGCTTTGTTCCGTATCTCCCACTATACCAAAATAACGGGGATTCAATCCCAAATCGTTAAACTGCGCCATCAACTGGGTGGCATTGGTGTTGCGTATCTGTCCGGAGGCAGGTTCGTGATGGGGTTCCACCAGCTCATTGCCGGTGGTGATCAGCCCAACGGAGGGACGTTTGGCTACCACTGGCCGGGTACGGCCCACTGCAGCCAGGATGGCAAGGTGTTGGGGACGAAGCCATGTCCCTTTAGGGAGGACCGTGCCGCCCCTTTGGAAATCCTCCCCTTTTAATGCTATATTGGTCTTCTTCCCGGGATTTATCAGCCGGATATGACCGTCCTGCTTCATCTCCACCTCCTCCACCATCACCACATGGGTGGTGCCCGGGGGAACCTCCGCACCGGTCATTACCTTCGAACAATGCCCTCTTTCCACCTTCCGGGTTGGCTGTTCTCCGGCGGCAACAGTTTCAAGCACCTCCAATTGCTGATCCCTTTGGGGATCGATACAGGCATATCCGTCCACAGCCGATTTATGGAAGGGAGGCATATCGCGATCGGCCGGCACATCTTCGGCCAGCACCCGATTCATAGATTGATCCAGATGTATTTGTTCGGTCCCGGTAAAGGTAGCCTGATTCAAAAGGATTTCATATGCAGTTTGAAAAGGTATCATGGGTTTGTGTTTTTGATCATCCATCGGCCATCGCGAACCCCGATAAATTGATGCAGATCTTCAAAGGCCTTATCTCCTGTTTCCAGTGTGAAATCAACCAGATGGGCCAGCTCTCCGGCGCTTTTCTTGGCGGGCCGATCCGGATTATTTATCATAACAAAGACTCCGGGCCGAATGTTCTTTCTCAGGATGTTTGACTCCAGGATCATCAGATCCGTGCGTCCACCGATTTTTCGGATCTGTTCCAGCACCAGAGGCTCTTTATCGGATAAAGCCGCCATGAACCAGCTTTCTGCCGCTCCCGATGCCAGGTATTTGCCGGAATCTTTCTTCAAGGCGGCATCCTCCTCCCGGATCACCAGCGCACCCCGAGGCAGGGCATCCGGATGATGCCTGCCGAAGTCTTCTTCATCTTTGTAGAGCGCCACTTTCACAGCACCTATCCGGTAGTGTTGGCCAAAGGCCTCCAGCAACCGGCATATCAGGGTGGTCTTCCCTGATTTGCGGGCTGTACCACCTATCATCAGCATCCGGGGATAATCTTCCATCATATTGACATATCTAACATCCTCTAAAAGTATAAAAAACTTCATGAAACGTCCATGACAAAATAATCATTTCCTTTTGTGATATTAATGATTATTTTGTCATGGTAAGTTACACAAGGCCAATTAAAAAAATAAAAAATAATCTTGTGAAACCTGCATCCAAGAACTTACACAACAAGGACATGGTTAATCCATGCAGGTTACATAAGACCAAAGTATTAAATAAAAGATAACCTTATGAAATTGAAAGATGATGTGGGGTTGTTATTGGTTCAGGCAGCAGCAAAGGGTTAGGGTACAAGGCAGGTACTAAAGGGGTTTCACATCCAGGGAGTTGGCTTTAAAGCTGATCCATATCTCAGCCGAAGGCTCGATCTGAAGCCTGGTTTGGCTTTCGCGGGTAATCATCACGGCCAGGGGGATACCGATATCCACAATGGCTTCGAATCCTTGCCGGGTGGGGATCAAGTCTTTGATGGTTCCGGGAAAATTATTGAGTGCGGACGAGTCGGGTTTTGAACGGGAAAGGATGATGTTGCGTGCCGGAAGGGTCACCACCACATCGCCTTCCTCTGTTCCTGCGGGCACAAAAAATGAAACGTCCGAACGCTCCAGCCGGATGGTCTTGTGATCTTTTCCGGTCAGTCTTTCAACCGTACCCCGGAAAAAATTGCGCATCCCCACAAATTCTGCGATAAATGAAGAGGAAGGATTCCGGAAGACCTCTTCCACGGTGCCCTGTTGCCGGATCCTTCCCTGATCCATCACCGCTACCCGACTGGCCAGGGCCAGGGCTTCCTCATAATCGTGGGTGACATGAATGATGGTCTGTCCCTGATGGTTCAGCCTGCGCAAGAGGGACTGCAGTTCTCGTTTATATTGAACATCCAGGGAGGTAAGCGGCTCATCCAGCAGGAGCAGCCGGGGATTACGGGCCAGTGTTCTGGCCAGGACGGTACGTTGTATCTCTCCGCCGGAGAGGGTAGCGGGATACCGGTCCAGCAGATGGCTAAGTCCGGCCGTATGGGCAAGCTCCCGGACTCTTTGGCGCATCTGTTTGTTTCGCAGCCCCATTCGCCGCAGCGGATAGCCAATATTGGAAGCCACGGTAAGGTGGGGGAATATGGCATGATCCTGAAATACCAGTCCGACATCCCGGTGCTGGATACGCTGGTGGGTGATATCGTGGTCTTCCAGCCGGATGGTACCTTTATCGGGTTTCCTGATACCGGCCAGGATTTCCAGCAACAGCGTCTTGCCTGCCCCGGAACGGCCGAGGATCACCAAATAATCGCCCTGGCTGACCCGCAGGTGCACATCGCGGATCTGAAAATCCTCCAGGTATTTACTTATATCTTGAAGTTCCAGCATGCTTTGTCCTTGACAGCATTCGCAACAGGATAAAAAAGGCCAGGCTCACCAGGATGAACAGCACAGCCACAGGCCGTGCATATTGCAGTCCGTAAGCCCCAAAGCGTTCATAAATCAAAACGGGTGTAACCATCGGGTGGTAGGCCACGATCACCACTGCGCCAAACTCGCTCATGCCACGGGCAAACATCAATATCATACCGCTGACGATGCTGCGCCAGGCCAGGGGAAGAGAAACGGAGAAGAAGACCCGGATGGGTGTGGCCCCCAGGTTCATGGCGGCCTGCTCCAGGCGCACCGGCACATTCTCAAACCCGTCGCGGGCGGCATTGATCAAAAAAGGTATGCTCACAAAAGCCATGGCCAGGGCAATACCAATGGGATGGCCAACCAGGTTCAGGCCCAGCGAAGAGGCGGCCTGCCCTACCACCGTATCCCTGGAGATAAATCCCAATACAGCGATGCCGGCAGCCGTATGAGGAATAACCACCGGCAGGTCCACGACACCCAAAACCAGCTTCTTAAGGGGGAACTCGCGGCGGGCCAGCAGGTAGGCAAAAGGCACGGACAGCAAGGCAAAAAACACGGTGGCCAGGGCGGAAGTCCAAAGCGTGAGCCGGATGCTGGCGGTCACCTCTTTATCCCCGGCCGTCTCCATAAGTTCCGGCATACCAGTATCCAGAAACATGCCGGCCAGGGGTGCCAAAATGAACAACAGCACCAGGCCGCCCAAAAATGCAAAAACAAGTCGCGCCGTACTATATCGGATCATAGATTCAGGAATAAATATTCAACCAAATATATATGCCCCCACAAACTCATCGTTAACATGCAAACAAGCTTTTTCTATTCCGGGTTCAGATATGTTGGGGAAACCCATGTAATGGTCCGGGATTACAACGGAAAGGTGCTTTCGTCCGTCCATTTAAAACTAATGTTTTTTTACAAGAATCCCTATTATTTGTTGAGTTTGCGACCGGGAAATTTCTAAATTTGAAGAACAAACCCGGGAAAGGAAACCGGCAGCCTATCCGAACAAATAAAATGGAACAGCGTATAGTGGTAAAAAGCATAAAAACAACAAACGATGAAAAAACCGATTTGGATCATCCTGCTCATTCTGCTGGCAGCACTTATCACCAGTCCCAATGCAGAGGAGCACAAAAGCAAGATAAACATAGAGTTTAAAGGTCAAAACCCCGTAGCCGGCGTACTTGGTGGAGGGAAGCTTTTTTCGGAGATGGTGGATTACCACGAGGGTTATCTTTTCTCCTATACCACCTTCCGGGATGAAACGGTATCATTCGGTATTTTTGGCACCACCTTCGTGTTCAAGGATTTGGACCTGATCAAGGATAAAAAGGACGACTCAAACGGCATATAATCCGGCCAATCTGCCGGGCAACCTCATTGGGTTGGTCCCAATCCAAGCAGATACCCAGGTTATATTTGTTTCCCCAGCTCGTCGAGGGCCGGCATTGAAGAGGCGACCCCGGGCACTCCAGGTTAAAACAGGATCAGGCCACCCTTGACAGATATCACCGGTGCGGCTTGACAGGTTTGTAACCAGCCATGTTCAGGGGCAAGGCTAATATTCCGGAAAAGGGAAGGTATAAAAGCCTGTACTGTTCAAGCCAAGAGGGCATATAACCTGGGGACAAAAATCACCAAAGCGACGGCCAGGGCCACCAAAGCAGCGATCAGAACGGCTGCCGCCGATATGTCCTTAATGGCCCTGATCCCGGGATGATGCTCCTTGTGAACCAGATCACTCAATTTTTCCAGGGAGGCATTGAAGGCTTCGGCTGATAATACCAGGCCAATGGAGAGGATGAGGGCCAGCCATTCCGATGTTTCAATATGAAAGATCCACCCGCCTGCCAGGGCCAGTAGAGCAAGGCTTAGATGGATGCGGTTGTTGGGTTCGCTGGTAATGAAGAGCCACAAACCCCGAAAAGCATTGGTAAATGTTGATTTTAAGGACATAAAGCAACCGGTATAAGATCAGCTGCCGGAGCTGGTATAGGTTTTCAGTTGAAACTCCTTCCCGTCGAATTCTCCGTATGTGTAATGATCGATCCAATCGCCCAGGTTGATGTACCGGGATTGTTCATTCAGCGGATAATCCACTGCCATATGGCGGTGCCCGAATATCAGATAGTCGAAATGGGCTTTCCCCAGCATCTTCCTGGCGTGCTGTACCAGCATTTCATTTTCTTCCCCCCGAAATTTTTCGGGTTCCTGATGCACATCGCGGCTGCTCAACGACCACCTGTGGGCCAGTGAGATTCCCAGGTTGGGGTGCAGCCTTCCAAAAAGCCATTGTGCAAAGGGATTGGTAAAGACTTTCTTAAGCAGCTTAAACCGCCCGTCACCCTGAGCCAGCCCGTCGCCATGAGCCAGATAGAAATGCTTCTCTCCGAGGGTCACTTCCAGCGGTTCCCGGTGAATGATGAATCCCACTTCCCGGGGCAGATAGTCGAAGATCCACAGGTCATGGTTACCGGTGAAGAAATGCACCGGAATGCCCCGATCGTAGAATTCGGCCATCTTACCTAAAAAACGGACAAATCCTTTAGGAACAGCCTTTTTATATTCAAACCAGAAATCAAATACATCCCCGAGCAGGTAGAGGGCTTCGGCCCGGGGCTGGATCTCATTCAGCCATTCGACAAGGATGCGTTCGCGATGCAGACTCTTTTCCCGTCCGGGGGCTCCCAGATGAAAATCCGAGGCAAAAAATATTTTCTTCCCTTCTTTCAAGATATGGCCGGTTAAAATTAATCCAGGGCAATGGACAGTTGACGCCTTAGCTCCTGTTTGCTGGGATCTTTAGCAATTATCCCCCTTTCCTGATGAATCAGAAAATCGCTGGGCAGATCCTGCACATTGTATACCCGAGCGGCATAGGATTCATAGCCATTCAGGCTGCTGACGTTGATCCAGGGGAGCTGATCAAACCTCACCGCTCTTTGCCAGTCCTCGCGGGACTGATCCAGGGAGACCTGGTATATTTCAAAACCCTGATCGTGGTAACGATTATAGAGGCTCTTCAGCTCCAGGCTGCGCTGTATGCTTGGTTTGTTCCAGGAGGCCCAGAAACTCAAGAGGATCATCTTATCATCCAATCCTTGCAGGGAAACGCTATCGCCCTGCAGGTTGGGAAGATTCACTTCAGGATAACGGCTTACCTTACCCATCTGGCTGAGGGTGTTTTGCAGCTCCAGGTTCCGGTATTTCTTCATCAGATCCTCTTTGTTGGCTACCAGGGCTTTAACATGTTCCGACCGGGGGTATTCATCCTTGAGCGAGTCGGCTACCAGCCGTATATATTGAAGATCGCTGTTTTTATAAAGTACATACCGGTCGTCGTTCACCTTCTGGTAAAGGGCCATAATGGAAGCCAACGATCTAAGATGATTGATGATGAATGCCACGGATGAATCTCTTTGCCTGTTGAGTATCTCCCGATATTGTTCATTGATGCGCTCGATCTCCTCAGCAGAGGCCTGGCCCTCCTTTTGCCTGAAGAGCCGGGTGAGCGAATCGAGCTTGCTTTTGGTTTTTCTCAATCGTTGGTCCAGGGTTTTCACATGCTGTGAGCCGGGTGAGCCCTGGACCGTATAGTCGTGAAAGCTGCCGGCCCGGGTGTGAAAACGAACATCCTCCCCGGGTTTGATCAACAGGGTGGCAAAACGATCCTCCATGGTAAGGTCGAAAAACCGGGGATATTCAATTTCCCCCTTAAACCCGAATTCACCTTTTTTGCCCAGCCGGGCAGAATCCAGCACGGTACTGCTGTTCACACCTTTGTTCTTAAGATACACCCACTGATCACTGGATGCTCCGTCAATGCTACCTTCTATTGTGTATTGATTCTCACTGGAACAACCAAACAGTAAAACAGCAAAAACAGCGATGACAATCTTTTTCATTCGAATAGATCTTTATATTATTTATTGGCTGTAAAAACTCAACCTGATCAAAGATAATAAAACAGCTGGATCCGGGGCTTATCGAATCACAAAATGATCACTTTGCGAACAATTCGTTCAGCTTAGCCTGCAGGTCGTCGCCTCTGAGGTTCTTATCGATGATCTCGCCCTGCTTGTTGAGAAGGAAATTGGCCGGGATGCTTCTGATATTGTATTTCCTGGCTGCCTTTGAATCCCAGAACTGAAGGTCGCTCACATGATACCAGTCGAGGTTGTCCTTTTCGATGGCATCTAACCATTTTTGGCGTTGCTTGTCGAGAGAAACCTGGTAGATCTCAAAATCCTGGTCGCTATGGCGTTGGTAGGCTTTCACCAGGTTGGGATTTTCCACACGACAGGGCTTGCACCAGGCAGCCCAGAAGTCAAGCAAGACATAATTGCCCCGGAGGTCGGATAGCTCAACGGTATCCCCCTGGGGGTTGGGCAGGGCTATCTCAGGCGCCGTGCTGCCAATGGCCAGGCGGGCCTCACTGGCCTCATCTTCATTCATTCTTTTCCGGATCTCTTCAACCTGTGAATGCAGTGATTTCACCGGCTCAGAATTGGGGTAGTTGGCCATCAGGGCGGAGTCCACCTTTTCAAAATACTTAAAGTCTTCCCTGGGGCTGAGCACAAAGCTTCGGGGTCCTATCTGCTGATACAGGGCCATCAGGCTGGCAAGCGAATGGATATTGCGATCTATGAACTCCTTGGTGTAGCTTTTCTGCTTGTTGATGATTTTCTGCGAAGACTCGTTCAACCTGGATCTCAGTGATTCCATATCGCCTTTGTCCTTATTCTCCTGATAAATCTTACCCAGAGAGTCCAGGCTGGCAATGGTCTGCTCCATTCGCTGGCGCAGCTTCATGATCTCCCGGGACCCTTCGGATCCTTTCACCTGGTATTGTTCACCCAAATTGTTCATATCGCCTGAGATATCGATCTCATCGCCAGGCTCAACCACAAGTGTTACGCTGTTTCGAGGTGCAGTCTGGACCAGAAAAAATTTAGCCACATTGGTATAGCCGGTAAACCGAAACTGGCCGTCTTCGCCTACACCAACCGAATCTATCTTGTTGGTTCCATCGGTGGTCAATTCCACCAGATAGATCTTTTCACCTGATGCATTGGATAAGTTCCCGTCAATGGTGAACTCGTTGGTGTTGCTGCCACATGCCTGTACAATCAACAACACGACTGCTGTAAGCCATAGATTTTTCATATTGGTTGGATTTAATGAGGTGTTAAAACCTCGAAGATAAAAACTTTTCATGTGTATTTTTATAACTTTGTTCGTTTAATCATCAATTCGTCAGGAAGTGCAGGTACATACTGAACTCAATCGATTCAAGGCTCTCAATCCGGTAGTGACCATCGGGGTTTTCGATGGTGTTCACCGGGGTCATCATCGCATCCTGTCCCGTTTGGTAGAAAAGGCCCGGGAGGTTAACGGCGAGTCGGTGGTGATCACCCTGTGGCCTCATCCCCGGCTGGTCCTGAAAAAGGATGCCGGCAAGCTCCTGCTGCTCAACACCCTGGATGAGAAGAAGATCCTGCTGGAGCAAAAACACATCGATCATTTGGTGATCTTGCCCTTCAACGAAGAAGTAAGCAGCATGTCGGCCTGTGATTTCATTGAACAGATCCTGGTAAATACGATCGGAGTGTCGAATCTGCTGATCGGTCACGACCATCATTTCGGCAAAGGCAGGCAAGGGGGGTTCGATGACCTGAAGGCCTGCTCGCTGCAATACAACTTCCGGGTGGAGCGTATGGAAGCGGAGAAGAAAAGCGGGGTTAAGATCAGCTCCACCATCATTCGCAATGCCCTGCTTGATGGCAGGCTGAAAGAAGCCAATGACTACCTGGGCTATGATTATTTTCTCAAGGGGCACGTTACCGACGGGCGCCGCATCGGCAAAAAGATCGGTTTCCCCACGGCCAACATCGAAGTGACCGATGCTTACAAACTCATACCCCGAGACGGTGTCTATGCCATACGGGCCACGGTGAACGGGAAATGGCACAACGGCATGCTCAATATCGGCTACCGGCCTACCGTCGACAGCCATGGACATCAAAAATCCATTGAAGCGCATCTGTTCGATTTCGGGGAGGACATATACGACAAACCCATCATGGTGTATTTTGTGGGGCGCATCCGCGACGAACAGAAATTTTCCGGCGTAGAGGAGCTGGTCGAACAACTCAGCAAGGATAAAGAGCATTCCAGGGCCATACTTGCTGCCCTGGGCCATTGACTTGTGAAGGCAGGTTATTGATCCGTGAAAGCAGGTTCAGGCTCAGTTACTGCTAACCCGAAGCTGGTTGGGCGGGATATAGTAGGCCTCATACTGCTTGAGCGGAACAGTTGCCGGCCCGTTGAATACCATACCTTCCTGGGATAGCTGAAAACTGGATCCGCAGCACGGACATTCCATCAGGCCAAACTTGTTATCCTCGCTAAGCAGGCATTTCTTCTTGGGTTTATAGGTGCATGCCCGGTCAAAAGCATAGAATGAGCTGCGCCCGGCACGATAAATGATCAAACCCCCGTATCCGTATTTCTCCTTGATCACATATTCACCTACCGGCAAATCGCCCAGCTGAGTGCTGATGTTGAACGTGACATCGACATAGACATAGGGAAAGGGCTCACGCTCATCATCACAACCTGCCGGTAACAACATCAACCATGGGAGAACCAAAAAAAATATTATCTTTGTTATTTTACCAGGCATCTTGAGAAACCAATGATATGGTGGTACAATATTTCAAGAAGGCCGCACTATGCTTCCTGATTGGCGCTGCCCTGATAACAGCCGGCGGCTGCAGCCTCTTCCAACCTGATAAGGCCAACGCCCGATCGGACAAAGTTAATAAAAGTATCAACAGGAAACACCAAAAAGAATACCAGCAGGCCAGGGAAAAATTCCTGGAAAAGCATTATGAAAGGCAAGCCAACAGGGTGCAAAAAAGAATGGATTACAATGCCCGCCAGGCTAAACAATGGAGGCAGCGATACCTGGTAGAAGAGCGACCCTCATTCTTTGAACGCATCGGCCAATGGTTCGGGGGCATCCTCGACTGGCTTGACCGCCCCGACAAAGGGCTTTTCAAATAGAATAAACCTGTATTACAAACGCTTGTATTAATCAATTAGAATACCATGGAAGGTCTTATCCCATTATTGATCATCGTGGCTTCAGGGGTCATTTCGCTTGTTGCTTCCGCCAGGAAACAAAAACGCAATAATCAAACCGCCCCATCGTTAAACGAAGAAGACTCCCCAACAGGGGAACAGGAGATCGGTCAATCTTTTTTCCAGAGCGAGGAAGCCGGAGAACAGGAGCCAAACGGGCAGGAAGAGAAGGCCCCGGGTGAGGAGACCGTTGAAGAAAGAAAGCAGCGGATCCTGGAAGCATCAGAGGCTTCTGCTGATTCCGGACAACAACCCGGGGGCGAAAAGCCAAGGGTCGAAAAACTGAGTAAAACCCGACGTGGCAGGGCTAAAAAACGACCTGCAAAGAAAAGCAGCATTGAAGCCATCAAAGAAAAATTCGATGTGAAAGAAGCCATTATCTATTCAGAAATTATCAACCGAAAATACTTCTGAATCATGATAATAAAATACATCCCCATCCGGTTTTGTATTGGTACGGATTAAAATTTTTATGTATCTTTGTGATTGAAAAAGATTTCCGCTAGCCATGCGGATTTCTTTTTCGTTGTTTTTGTGTAGAACCTTATCCTAAAAAGGAGAGAAAAATGGCAAAATTGTCGTATGTTACAGAAGAAGGCCTGAACAAACTCAGAGAAGAGCTCAGGCAGCTTGAAACGGTTGAAAGACCTAAAATTAAGAAACAAATTGCAGAGGCCCGGGATAAAGGAGATCTTTCGGAGAATGCTGAGTATGATGCTGCCAAAGAAGAACAAGGCATGCTGGAGATGCGCATTCAACAACTAAAAAGCACCATTGCCAATTCAAGGATCCTGGATGAGTCCAGGATTGATACCTCCACGGTTCAAATCATGAACACGGTTAAGATCAAGAATAAAAAAAACAATGCAGTGATGCAATACACCATTGTATCGGAAACGGAGGCCGACCTGAAGGAGAGGAAGATCTCGGTTAATTCGCCCATTGCCAGGGGGCTGCTGGGCAAAAAAGTAGGCGATGTGGCAGACATTGAAGTTCCCAATGGCATCATACCCTTTGAAATCATGGACATATCCATTTAAAACCTATTGTTATGGCATCCCTGTTTACCAAAATCATCAATGGAGAGATCCCTTCTTACAAAATTGCGGAAGATGAAAACTATTATGCCTTTCTGGATATCAATCCACTGAAAAAGGGGCACACCCTGGTGGTACCCAAGGTTGAGGTCGATTATTTCTTCGATCTGGACGATGAAACGATTTCAGGCATGATGGTTTTTGCCAAGCAAGTAGCCAGGGCCATTGACCGGGCCATCGAATGCAAGCGGGTAGGAGTGGTGGTACTGGGCATGGAAGTGCCTCATGCCCACGTGCATCTGATCCCCCTGAATAAAGAGATCGATGCCAGCTTCACCCAGCCTAAGCTCAAACTTAAAGAGAAAGAATTTGAGGATATTGCCCGGAAGATCCGGGAATCAATGGATTAGCTTTTTTATTGCTCTCATAACCAAATAAAATCCCATCGCTGGTTGGGATTTTTTTATGTTTGCAGGGCACACACCCCAGCTTATTTTTAGGCTCCCCGGCTTTAAACCCGATACGTTTGGGGAGGTCCATTCATAAACCCAAACACAAAAAAATGATGCAATCATTTCGACTTCTGATCATCCTGCTGTTATGTTCTCCGGTTTTCTTTTATCAATGCCATCAACCGGCCAATAAAGAAAGTAAAGAAGAATATAAGAAAAAGATTCGCCAATGGCGCAACAACAGGCTTAGCAACCTGAAGTCGCCGGAAGGATGGCTGAACCTGGCGGGCCTGTACTGGCTGGATCAGGGCAAAAACACGCTGGGAAGTGATTCCACCATGGATGTGGTCTTCCCGGGGAAGGCCCCTGAACACCTGGGCTCACTTCACTTAAACAATGGGCAGATTCGGTTCAGGCCCCACCCGGATGTCACGATACTGAATGATGGCGACACCCTGAAGGGGGAGGCGGAATTGACAAGCGATGCCGAAGGAAGTCCTGATCAACTCAGTCATGGATCTCTTAAGTGGTTTGTGATCAAACGGGGGGATCAATACGGCATCAGGTTGCGTGACCTGGAAAGCCCTCTGCTGGAAAAGGTCGATCACATACCGGCTTTCCCGGTCAAACCCGGTTGGAAGATCCGGGCTACTTTCGTGGCTTATGAGGAGCCCAAATCGATCGATATTCCCAACGTACTGGGGGGCACATACCAGGATGAGACACCCGGTGAGCTCAGGTTTGAATACAACGGAAAACAATACACCCTTCAACCCACCGGCACCAGGGAAAGTCTTTTCGTTGTATTCGGCGACGACACCAATGCCGGGGAGACCTATGGCGGTGGAAGGTTTCTGGTTGTTGAAGGCCCCAATGCGGATAGCATCACTTTCCTGGATTTCAACAAGGCTTACAACCCACCCTGTGCCTTTACCCCCTATGCCACCTGCCCTTTGCCTCCCAGGGAAAACATCCTGCCTTTCAAGGTAAAGGCCGGGGAAAAAAAGCCAGGCATCGATATGCCGCACGCTCATTAATGGATGAGTGAGGAGGTGGTGGTTTCTTGGCTGGTGCGCTCCGGCAGATTTATTTCGTCTTTTTTTTGTAATTTGAACAGCAAATTGTACGACACATGATGTGAAGATGTTCATTCTATGAAGACGATGAAAACCCTAAACATAGCCCTGCTCCTTCTTATTGCGGTACCCCTGGCAGGCTATACCCAATCCTATTTCCAGCAGGAAGTAAACTATACCATTGAAGTATCTTTGGATGATCAAAACCATATGCTTCATGGTTTCGAAAAGATCCGCTACACCAATCATGCCCCGGAAGCCCTGAACAAACTCCATTTCCACCTATGGCCCAATGCCTATAAAAACAATCAAACCACCCTGGCCAGCGAGCAGTTTGAACAGGATGGCAGGCATTTTCTGTTCGACATTGAAAGCCAGCAGGGGTATATGGATTCACTTGATTTCCGGGTGAACGACAAACAGGTAAAGTGGCAATACCACCCCGATCACATCGACATCTGCACCATTAAACTGAATCAGCCCCTTGAAAGTGGAGAGACCATAGAGATCACCACCCCTTTCCGTGTGAAGATCCCCAGGGGAGTGACCTCCCGGATGGGCCACATCGGTCAGTCCTACAAGATCACTCAATGGTATCCCAAACCGGCGGTGTATGACCAACGCGGATGGCATCCCATGCCTTACAGGGACATGGGTGAGTTCTATTCCGAATATGGCTCTTTCGACGTCTCGATCACCCTTCCGGAGAATTATGTGGTTGCGGCCTCCGGGGAGCTACAAACCCCATCCGAAAGAAAATGGCTGGAAGACATAGCCCTGGAGACCAAAGGAAAGTTTTCCTTCAATCCGGACGACATGGATTTTCCTGTCTCTGCAGAAAAGACCAAAACCATTCGTTTTACCCTGGAACACACCCACGATTTTGCCTGGTTTGCCGACAAGCGGTATCATGTAATGCAGGATTCTGTGAAGCTTCCCCAATCCGGGCGTACGGTCACCAGCCGGGCTTACTTCACCAACGACCAGGCGGAGTTGTGGAGAAGTGCCACTCAATATATCAACAATGCCCTGACCGATTTCTCAAAATGGTACGGCGATTACCCCTGGGACAATTGCAGCGCCATACTGGGGGCAGCCGGCTCCCGCGGCAATGGAATGGAATACCCCACCATCACGGCCATTGGCCATACCCAACAACCCAGGATGCTGGAGCAGGTTATCATGCACGAGGTAGGTCACAACTGGTTCTATGGCATGCTGGGCTTTAACGAAAGAAGACATCCCTTTCTCGACGAAGGACTCACCACCTTCAGTGAGATCCGGTATATGAATGCCAGGTATCCGGGGATGAAACTTTATGAGGTCTTCGGCATGAGCCAGGGGTTGGCCAAACTGGCGGGCATAGACCACATGAGATACACCCACCAGCATGAGATGATCTACCTGCTCACGGCCAGAAAAAACCTGGATCAATCCACCAATACCGCTTCAGCTGACTTCACCAGGATCAACTACGGAGCTGTTCCTTACAGCAAAATGGGCCTGGCTGTCGCACACCTGAAAGGCTATCTGGGAGATGAGACCTTCAACCGAACCATGCGCGATTTCTTTGAGAAATGGAAATTCCGGCATCCCTGGCCGGAGGACCTGCGTGCCTCCTTCAAGCACCATACCGAAAAAAAGCTGGATTGGTTTTTTGGCCCGCTAGTGAATACTTCCGGCAAGATCGATTATGCGATGAAACGACTAGAGGGCAACAGGGTGCTGGTGAGCAACAGAGGGGATATAGCCGCACCACTGGTGATAGGGGGGATCACAGACGGCCAAACCATATTTACCAGATGGTATGCAGGCTTCGATGGATCTAAGTGGCTGGAGCTGCCGGAAGAAGAAGCAGACCTATACAGAATCGACCCCAACCACAACATGCTGGAGCTCTACCGGCACAACAACACCATACGTGCCCGGGGTCTTCTGCCTAAAGTAGAACCCCTGAATCTTCATTTCCTGGGACTGATCAACAATCCGCGTTTAACCCAGGTTCATTTTGTGCCTTCGCTGGGCTGGAACTATTATGACAAGACGATGGTGGGTCTCACCCTGTATGATGCCATCTTTCCACCCGACCTGCTCGATTATTATCTCACTCCGCTTTACAGCACCGCCAAGAAAAAACTCTCGGGTCAGGGCGAGGTGGCCTTCAACTTTTATCCAAACAAGACCTTCCGACGCATCCAACTGAAGTTTTCAGGCAAACAATTTGCCTATCAGGAAACCCATGGCCATTCTTTCAACCGCCTCAGGGCAGAAGCCAACTTCACCCTGAGCAAACCGGAACCCCGATCCAGGGTGAGAAATAAGATCCGGTATGCCTTCACCTATGCCACCGACATCGAAGAGCTTTATCTGACACCGGATGATGCGGGCCACAACATGTACCATAAACTCAGCCTGATCCATGACAAAAGCGCAAGAAGCATCAACCCCTACCTTTTGCGCACGGATTTCGAATATGGAGGCAGTTTTCTGAAGGCTTCGCTGGAAGCCAGCTACAAACTTTCCTATTACCGCAATGAAGGACTAAACATTCGCCTTTTCGGCGGTACGTTCCTCTATAAAGAAGAGGATGTGCCCTGGTTCTATGCCTATCACCTAAGCGGCGGCAATGGGTTCAAGGATTACACCTATGATCAGACTTTCCTGGGACGATTCGAGCATCCCATGGATGAGAACGCCAATCAGTTTCTGGCCCAGCAATTCTATCCCGACGAGGGGGCCTTTGCCCTCTATTCTCCGCTCGGTATAACCCGCGATTGGCTGGCATCGATGAACATCAGCTCTTCTCTTCCTCTCATCCAGGAGATACCCATCGAAGCTTACGCCCATTTCGGGGCTTTTGGTGAAACCCAACCCCTGGGCCTGGACATCAGCAACAACAGTTGGGCGCTGGAAACCGGGGTCAAATTTTCTTTCCTGCAAATGCTGGACATCTACTTTCCCATCGTGGCCAGCAACAACCTGGAAAAAGCCAGCAATTGGGTAAACACCCGTTATGGAGAAAAGATCCGGTTCCACTTGAAATTTAACCTGCTCCACCCATCCCGCATGCTGGAAGGGCTTGATTTTTAGGAAAAAGAACACAATGCTCCGGCGGTTGTTATGCCAAAAGCACCGCACCGGATGCCTGTGATTGGGTGTGATACCCGGGTCTTCTATCTCCCGATCCCTTCCAGTTCCTGGCGGGCATCTTCCAGGGCAGGATCCAGCTCCAGCGCTTGCTGGTAAGAGCGTCTGCTCTTTTCCAGGTAGATGTCGCCATGGGTTTTTAACAGATGAGCATTCTCGGGATAGATCCCTGAAGCCACCTCCACCAGGTCCAATGCTTCCTCCAGCCTGTTGCGCCTAAAGAGCTGGCGGGCATGTTGATTGAGCATGGCGGCACTGGCCACGTGCCTGTCTACTTGTGCTTCCCGGGCCCTCCTGTAAGCTTTTTCAGCCGCTTTCCTGTTTCCTGTTATAATATGCACATGGCCCCGGGTCACATAGGGTACAGCCGATTCAGGGTAGAGGCTAACAAAATCGTTCACCAACGGAAGGATGGCGGAAGCGTCTTCTTTCAGAGCCTTATCAAATAAAGCATTGGACAGAACGCTGGTATAATCCGGATGGATCTCCCGCCCCTGAGCCTGTTGCTTCAGCTGATCCAGGATGGCACCCAGATCTTTCCATGGGCCGATAAAGAGCTGCCGGGTGTATTCGTTCCAGGTCTGTGACCAGGCCTGCTGGTAATCCCTGATCTTTTGCCTCATCGGCTCATTAACGGGCCAGCGGTTGCCCCCGGCAGAGCTCAAACGAAGATAATCCATGAAGAAGGCTGGTGCCCCATGGGTATGATAATAATCCAGCCGTTGGGATCCATACTCCTCAACCAGCTGATGGGCCATGTATGAGCCAATCCTCACATAAGCCGTATGAGCCTTAGGATGCCTTCCCAGTGCAATCTTCTGCCTGACGCTGTTGTAATCGTGTTGGATCTTTTCAGGATGCAGGGTATTGTTGAGGAATTCAAACATCTCAGCCATCTCCTCCGGATCGGTGTTCCGCGGTTTACCCCTGTGTTTGTAATAAGCCATGCCAAAATTGCAGATGTCCCACATCCCCCGCAGAAGGGCATCATCATAGGAATTGCCGGTATAAGGTTTGACGTTCCATCCTTCATCCATCACCAGCTGATACAACCTCCGTGCAATGGTCCGCAGGCTGCCGCCCTCCAGGTTGTAGGCCAGGGCAATGGCCATATCCTCGGCAGGAAAACGCATCAGCATGGTGCGTGTCTCGGGTTGTCCCCCGGTATGATAAGCTTGAAAATGGCCATTGACCGGTTCAATATGCCACCCCATACCATAATCGGTGCGCTTACCGTTGGAGGTATTCATGGTGGTTTCCATCATACGGGTGCTCCGCTGCGAGAGCAGCTTGCCCTCCTGCAAACCCCTAGCATACCGCAGCAGGTCCTTTACCGTGGAACGGGTACCGCCGGCGGCAAAGCGGCTGCTGATATTCACATATTCCGAATTCTTCAGCTCACCGAAATCCAAACGATACCCTTCGGCGCGATGAGGTAGGATGCGGTCCGGATCGTCCATCCAGGTGTGATCCATGCCCAAAGGCTGCCAGATGTTCTCACGTAGATATTTCCCATAAGGTGTTTCGGCAGCCCCTTCGATCACCGCTCCCAGCAAATTGTATCCATAGCTGCTGTAATGGTATTCCGTGCCCGGCCTGGCCAAAAGCTCGAACTCATCAAAAATCTCAATGGCCTCGCGGGTATCCTTGTCGGTCTTGATATGCCCTTCCACTTCATAATTCTTATAGTGGCTGATGCCTCCTATGTGCCCCATCACCTGACGTATGGTGATGTCCCACCTTTTCCTGGGAAAATAAGGCACGTACTCCTTTACCGGATCATCGATGCTCAGTTTACCGGCTTCCTGCAGCTGCAGGATGGCTACGGCAGTCATGGATTTGGTGTTGGATGCCAGGCGGTAGGCCGAATGGGGTGTAGCTTTCACATCATTCTCCAGGTCAATGTATCCGAATCCTTCACTCCACTGATAATCCCCCTTGTAAAACCCCACCGAAAGACCGGGTATCTGATCGGCCTCCATCTGTTGGCGGACGAATTCACGAAACACAGCAATGTCCTCCGCATAGGGATCCTTTTCCTGCGCATGAAGGGTTCCGGATAAAATCAACAACAAAGCAAATACAAAAATTGAGGTCATTCGAAATGTTTTCATTAATAATTGGCGATTTATCATGAACGTTGAAAAAAAGTTGAACGGTTGAACAGTTGAACGTTTGAACAAGTTGAATGTTGAACACTTGAACGTTGAACGTTGGTTTTCTTCTCTTTCTTAGCCTTAGCCTTAGCCTTATCCTCAGCCTTATCCTCAGCCTTATATTCACCATCCCGATCCTTCATCAAATTTATTAAACTTTTTACCATCTTCTTCCAACCCTTCATCAAAAAATTTCGTCTTCAGGTGGAACAACCTAAAAAAGAGGATACATATGCAACTCACAAGCCTTATGAAAAAAGGAAAGACCAGGCTAAGCCTGGTAATGGCTGCATTGGTAATGGTATTTGCCATAGCAGCCTGTAATGAGGAAAACACCCTCGATCTTTCGTCCGATAAGGGCAGACTGAATATTGAGCTGACCGATGCACCGATCAATATTGACATGGTGCAGGAAGCCAATGTAACCATCACCCGTATCGAAGCCAGAAGAGTTCTGGACAGTGCTGAAGTCGATTCGATTCATCCCTTCATTGAGCTTTACAATGAAACAGAGACTTACAACCTGCTCGAGTTGAGGAATGGGGTTACGGAAACCCTGGTGGATATGGAAGTGCCCGCCGACGAATATGATCTGATCCGTCTCTATGTGGACGAGGCCAGCTTAACGCTCAACAACGGGGACAGTTACAGCGTGAAAGTACCCAGCGGTGAGCAAACCGGCATTAAGGTTTTCATCGAGCCTGCCCTTCAGGTACAGGGAGGATTGACCTCAGAACTGTTGCTGGACTTCGACATCAGCCAATCCTTCATCATGCAGGGCAACATGAATACCCCGGCCGGAGTGAAAGGGTTCATCTTCAAACCTGTGATCCGTGCAGTAAACCAAACGACCGCCGGCCAAATCCAGGGGCTGGTCAGTGACACCTCTCAAACACCTGTTGATGAGGCAGCCGTATGGATCAGAAAGGACACGGTGATCTCTACCACATACAGCGATACCACTGGTGAGTATGCCATTCTTGGTATTCCCGAAGGCAGCTATGATCTCTACGCTGCCAAAGAGGGATACGACACCCTGCAGGTCAACAATGTGGAAGTGATTCCCGGCAATATCACCACCCGCAACCTGGAATTGACACCTACGGATACCACTACCACGGAATGATTCCGTTTAGATCCAACCCAAACATCCCCGGACGATTTTTCTTCCGGGGATTTTTTATGTGATGAAAATCAGTATTCAGAAATGCATTTCTGACAAAATGTTTTATAGCTTTGCAGCCTTCAAACAGGATTAAACCAACAGGCGTGATATGAACTATTCTGTGCTACGGGTGGACAATCAGGCTGAATCGCTTCAGCAAAGCACCCGGGAGCAGTGCCCCTTTCTATGAGCGGCTGGTAAAATATGCTCAAAAAGGCTGTCATGCGGTAAAGCATTAGCTGCCCTTCTTC
The DNA here is from genome assembly GCA_018334675.1 of Bacteroidales bacterium. GTDB lineage: Bacteria > Bacteroidota > Bacteroidia > Bacteroidales > UBA12077 > JAGXLC01. The sequence continues at coordinate 42,382 of JAGXLL010000010.1, forward strand.
CCTGTTTCCGGATTTACATGACCCCCATCACGGATCAGCTTGCAGAAGAGACCGGCCAGGAAATGAAACAAAGGATGAAGGATGCCTTGATTTATTCCCCCAGACTGAAATATATGTTCCGGGATAGCACCTGCAGGTTTAAAGCATGAAAGGATTATTTAGAATAAACAAATCCTTCCATCCGGTGTTAGGAAGCTAAACGACCCTGCTAAAGTATCAATCCATCATTCCATTTCTATGAAGAAACTTTTTATGACACTCACGCTGGGATTGCTGGCTCTTGGATTGAATGCACAGCAAATACCGGTATACGAAAGCTTCCAGGAATACAGCCATCTGCTGAATAAGAAAAACGACACCACCTATGTTATTAATTACTGGGCCACTTATTGTGCGCCCTGCGTGAAAGAGATGCCTGCCTTCCGGAAGATCGGAAAAGAATATGCCGGCCGGCCGGTCAAGATCATCCTCACCAGCATGGACTTCGGTGGCAACGTATTAAAACGCGTGCGCAGCTTCATGGAACGGCATCAGATCCGCTCGCACGTGGTGGTACTGGACGACCCCGACACCAATTCCTGGATAGACAAGGTAAGTCCCCAATGGTCGGGGGCATTGCCGGCAACGGTGATCTACAACAAACATTCCCGAAAATTTCACGAGGGGATCATTACTTATGAAGAACTGAAAAATGTGATCGAATCTAAAATGAAACAACTATGAAAAAAACAGTATTGTCCATCTTATTCGGGCTGATGATCGTACCCTTTGCCCTGGGGCAGGGTTATGACATCGGCGATGAAGCCATGAATTTCAGGCTTAAAAACGTAGACGGCTCTTATGTATCGCTTTCCGATTATCAGGATGAAAAGGGGGCGATTGTGATCTTTACCTGCAACCATTGTCCTTATGCACAAGCATGGGAGCAACGCATCATTCAGATCGACAAACAGTTCGACCCCAAAGGCTATCCGGTAGTGGCCATCCAACCCAACGACCCGGAACTGGCCCCGGGTGATTCTTTTGAGAACATGAAAAAACGGGCCCGGAAAAAGAACTATACCTTCCCTTACCTGATGGATGAGACACAGGAGGTATACAGAACTTTCGGTGCCACCGCCACACCCCATGTTTATGTACTGGAGAACGAGGGAAAAGATTTCATCGTCCGTTACATCGGTACCATCGATGACAATTACAAAGATGCGGACAAGGTAGAGAAAAAATACCTGGCCGGTGCTGTAAATGCCCTTCTGAAAGGGGAAAAACCCGAGCCACAAAAAACCAAGGCCATCGGCTGCTCCATCAAGGACAAAAAGAAATAATACCGGCATCCAAAACGAGCCTTCCTAATACAGCAATCGAAAAAAGGAAGGTGAAAGCCCCTAACCGGCAGTGGCATACAGCTCCCTTACCTTCATTTGCTCGCTTTTCTTTGGTTACATGGCTAAAAGGTTCGGGTGATTGTTCCATTCAGATGAAAAAGATCAAGCTATATTAGGGATTTTAATAAAAATGCCTTAATTTGGACACGTGTAAATTTTGACGTAAAACCCTCTAAAAAACAGGATCGATGAATACCATAAAACAATATGCTTTCATTGCTACCATGGCTGTTTTGGTGGTAGCCATTGGTTTCTCTTTCAATGGGTGCAAACAAGCCCAGAAGGATGAGGAATCCGGGAAAGAACAAGCCGAGAAAGAGAAGATCAAAAAATCGGATATAAAGGAAGATGTAAGTGAAATCGTTTACCCCCTTCCTTCGAACTTCGAAATTACCGAGACCCTTAACGATATAGGTGCCAGCTTCATCATCAGCCTCACCAATGATGTGGAAAATGTCAACAAGTATGTCACCGAGGAGAAGCAGGCCCTGAACCTGGGTATATACAGTGCCGACCTGAGCTACGCCACCACTTACAACATGAAGCAATATACCATGGACTATATGGATGTAAGCAAGCAGCTGGTCAATGAGCTTGGTATCACCGGTGCCTATTCACCGGAATTCATTGAACAGATCAAGGCCAACTTCGATAATAAGGATCAGCTGGTGGACATGGTAACCAATTCCTTCTACAACACCTATAAGTTCATGCGTCAACAGGGCAAGGAAGAATTGTCCAAGATGGTGGTAGCCGGAACCTGGATCGAAGCCATCTATATCACCACACACGTATCCGAGAACACTTACCACAATAAGAAGATCGTCGATCTGGTCCGCGATCAGGAAAAATCCCTGGAAAAGCTCATCGATCTTCTCAAGCCCAGTAGCGAGAATACATCCATCCAAAAAGTGCTGGAGGGCCTGAAGCCCCTTTACGAGATTTATCAAAACAGACCTGAAGAGGGCTTCACCGAACAGCAGGTTGAAAAGCTCAAGCAGCTCAGCGGTGAAATAAGAAATGAGATCATTTCCTGATAAAGATATTGAATCGTGAAGAAAGCCTCGCCCGGCCCTTGCCGGTCGAGGCTTTTTTTTGCCCGTACAGGTGTTTTATTGAAAGAAAAATTTCACTAATTTGGAGAAGTTGTTTTTGACAAGAAACCGGCTCATTCATGAGTGAATCCATACTGAATGCCCTGATCCACCTGTTTGCCATAGTAGCTAATATACGGGCAAAAGACATCACGCAGGAAGAAAAAGATATTGTCAAGGCTTACCTGGAACGATTCATCAACCAGGAGCTGTTGGAGGAGTATCTGCGGGTGTTCGACAATTACTTTGAGTTTTACCAGCGGGAGCTGCGGGAAGATTCGGATACGCCCGTAGAAAGCTATTCCCTGATATCTTTCCAGATCACCAATGTATGCCGGCAAATAAAGGGGGAACTGCTGCGGGAAGAACGCATTGTGGTGTTCATACAGCTGTTGGAATTCATATGGTCCGACCGGGAGATCACCGACGGGGAGATCCGTTTCATCAAGACCGTAGCCGACACCTTCAACATCAGCGAATCGGAATACAACAACTGCAAGGCCTTCATCTTCGAAGGCAAACCCGATAACATCGACAAGGACAGGGTATTGATCGTCGACAACCAGGTAAGGGAATGGTCACAGAGCATGTACTGGATGATGAAAAAAAAGACGCGCGAGATCCATTCTTATCCCTATAAACACATCTACAAAGAGAACCTGTATGGACAAATGCTTTTTCTCCACCTGGAGAGCATCGACACCTTTGTTTTCCGGTATTTCGGACAACTCAACCTTTTCATAGAGGGCCACAGGATCGTGCCCGGCCACTCCTATTTCTTCAAAAGCGGATCGATCATCAAGGGCCCCAACATCGAACCCATCTACTTCCACGACGTTGTATCCAGGTTTTTGGAGGAACGCACACCTAACCGGCTTGTATTCAACACCTACGACATAACCTTCACCTTCCCTAACAGCTACAATGGGGTGAGAACCTTCAATGTCTCCGAGGAATCCGGTCAATTGATCGGTGTGATGGGAGGCAGCGGAGTCGGCAAATCCACCCTGCTCAACGTGCTCAATGGCAAGATCCCCCAGGATGAAGGCAAAATCACCGTGAATGGTTACAACATCCACAGCGAAAGTGAGGAGCTGAAGGGTCTGATCGGTCATGTTCCTCAGGATGATCTGCTGATCGAAGAACTGTCGGTTTACCAGAACCTTTACTACAATGCTAAACTATGCTTCCGGGATTTTACCGAGAAACAGATCCACCGCAAGGTGATGGAGACCCTGGATGTGCTAGATCTGCTGGATATCCGTGATCTCAAGGTGGGCAATCCCATGAATAAATTCATCAGCGGAGGCCAGAGGAAAAGGCTGAACATCGGGCTGGAATTGATGCGGGAGCCCTATGTGATGTTCATCGATGAACCCACCACGGGCCTCTCCTCCATGGATTCAGAGAAAGTGATGTACCTGCTCAAGGAACAGGCGCTCAAGGGAAAGCTGCTTATCGTTAATATACATCAGCCTTCCAGCGAGATCTATAAGCTTTTCGACAAGATGTGGATCCTTGACCGCGGGGGTTATCCCATCTACCAGGGCAATCCCATTGATGCCGTGGTCTATTTCAAAACGGTGGCTTCGCAGGTCAATGCCGCAGAAAGCGAATGCCCCCACTGCGGCAACGTGAACCCGGAAAAGATCCTCAAGATCGTAGAAGCCAGGAAAGTGGACGACTTTGGCGAACCCATCAAGGAAAGAAAAACCCCACCCGAAACCTGGTTCAACCGGTACAGAGAAAAAATCGAAAAAAAAGTGAAAAGGAGGGAAATACAGGGCGACCTGCCCCGGATCAATTTTCACATACCCAACCCATTCAAGCAGTTCCGTATCTTCAGCATGCGCAACCTGCTGTCTAAACTCTCCAACCAACAGTACATCCTGCTCAACCTCTTTGAAGCCCCCATTCTGGCTGTAGTGCTTAGTTATTTCTCCAAATACATGACTGAGCAAGGCTACATATTTGCCCAGAACAAGAACCTGCCGGTTTTCCTGTTCATGTCGGTAGTGGTGGCACTGTTCATGGGTCTGACCATCAGCGCGGAAGAGATCATCAAAGACCGCAGGATACTGGAAAGGGAAAGCTTTTTGAATCTCAGCTGGGTGAGCTACCTCAACTCCAAAATCGTATATCTCTTCGGCCTTTCCGCCTTACAAACCTTTACCTATGTGCTGATCAGCATCCATGTGCTGGAGATACAGGACATGCTCCTGCCTTTCTGGCTGATATTGTTCTCCACATCCTGCTTCGGCAATATGATCGGATTGAACATCTCTTCCGGACTCAATTCGGTGATCACCATATACATCCTGATCCCCCTCATACTGGTTCCCCATCTGCTGCTGGGGGGAGCCCTGATCAATTTCGACGATCTGCACAAAAGCATCACCAACACAAAACATGTTCCTTTTATAGGTAACCTGATGGTAACCCGCTGGTCCTACGAAGCCCTGGCAGTTAATCAGTTTAAAAACAACGAGTTTGAGAAACGCTTTTTCAGCTACGACAAGCAGATCAGTGAAGCCGACTATAAAACATCCTTTTTGATCCCTGAGTTGGAAGCCAAACTAGAGGTAATACAAAGAAACATCGCCAACAACGAGAACCTGGATGAAACCCGTAAGGATCTGAGGATCCTCCGAAACGAGCTGATCAAACTGCAGGAGGATGCGAATAAACCGCCGTTCGAATACCTCTCCCTGCTCAATCTTCAAGAGTTCAATGAAGAGTTGGTCACTGCCCTGAAGGATTATCTGACCTATATCCGGCTGCATTTCCTTAATCTGGGCCGGGAAGCTTCCCGGCAACGCAGCCGGGAATATGATCAGATGATACAGGAACATGGCATCGATTGGGTCAGAAACCTGAAAAGCAACCATCACAACCAACGCCTGGCAGAATTACTGCAAAACACCAACGAGGTCAAAAAAATGTATGAAACCGATCAGGAGATCATACAAAAGAAAGATCCCATCTTTATGGATCCCCGCTCCGACATGGGACTGGCGCACTTCTATGCACCGGTCAAAATTATAAAAGGGTTCGCCATCGACACCCACTTATTCAACCTGATCATCATCTGGGTGGGGGCAGCCATACTTTACTACCTCCTGGTCTTCAATATGCTGAGGAGGCTGCTGCAATGGGTGGATTCATTTTTTTCGGGCATCACATCATTCCGCCCCAACCAGAGAAAAATGTAACCCCTACCTCCCTCCATCTGTTCTTTCCAGGACTTTTCCCTCCCGATTTCCATTGCCCCGGGGCAGCATCCTAAAAGGCAGTGGAAATATTTTTAAATGCCAGGGAAACAAGCCATGCCGAAAAATTTAGATCCCCAAAAAACAAAATTCCAACAACCGTTGTTAATCCTTTTAATGAATGTAGCATCGATGAAGATCTCCCAATCACAATTTAAAAAGCTGTCCGAAGGCGAAAAGGCAGCCAAAACGCTGAACAACGGCAAACAAATCAGCCGCCGGGGTATAAAGAATTATTATATCAACCTCTACAGCCTGGGAGATTTTATGGTGGAGATATGGTACAACACCGCGCGCAACCAGATAGAACGCGTGGAGATCATCGATGACACAAGCATTATCGACAAGTATATTGATGCCGAGATGAACCGCAGAAAGACCCATTAAAGCTTTCTCCATGGCATAACCCCCGCCCGGCAGCCGGGGTGCATATTGGTGATTCCGCGCCATCCCGTTGAATCATCTCGGATGATCGGGGCGGTTGCCCCCCGATATAAAAAATCCTTCCAGATAATATTCATGGATTTATACAATAAGTTTATTTTTGTACCCTTTGAAGTTTTTGAATGAGAACTTCTATATTTGTAGCATTTTAACCAGCAAAATTATACGTCGATGAGTGAACAGTTCAAAGAATATGGCAACCTGAACTTATCGCAGGTCAACAAAGAGCAACTGGAGGAATGGGAAGAGCACGGCACCTTTGATAAGAGTTTGGAAAGCCGGGAAGGCAATGAGACCTTTGTTTTTTATGAAGGTCCTCCTTCGGCCAATGGCGTGCCGGGCATTCATCACGTGATGTCGAGGAGCATCAAGGACCTGTTTTGCCGGTACAAAACGATGCAGGGGTATCATGTGCAAAGGAAAGCCGGATGGGACACCCACGGCCTGCCTGTTGAGATCGGCGTAGAAAAAAAGCTGGGCATCACCAAGGATGATATTGGTGAGAAGATCTCGGTAAAGGAGTACAATGAAACCTGCCGCACCGAGGTGATGAAGTATAAAGATGTCTGGGAGGATCTCACCCGGCGGATGGGTTACTGGATCAACCTGGATGATCCCTACATCACATACGACAATAAGTATATTGAAACCATCTGGTATTTGCTGAAGGCGTTTTACGAGAGAGGATACCTTTACAAGGGCTATACCATCCAGCCCTATTCACCTGCTGCCGGAACAGGCCTGAGCACCCATGAGCTGAACATGCCGGGATGCTATAAGCCGGTAAAGGACACCTCATTGGTGGCTCAGTTCAAGGTGGTGCGAAACGAATACTCAGCGTTTTTGTTCAGCCAGGCCGACACCGACGTATATTTACTGGCCTGGACTACCACCCCCTGGACACTGCCTTCCAACACAGCCCTGGGCGTGGGCAAGGACATCCGGTACGTATCGGTGCGGACCTTCAACCAATACACCGGCGACCCCATCACCGTGGTTTTGGCCAAAGAACTGCTCCATAAATATTTCCCTGAAAAACATGCCGACCTGAACCTGGAAGATTATCAGGCCGGGGATAAAAAGGTCCCTTACGTGGTGGTGGATGAGTTCGATGGAGCCAACCTGGAAGGGTTGCGTTACGAGCAGCTGATGCCTTATCATCAGCCCGATGACGGGGATGCCTTCCTGGTGGTGTCCGGTGATTTTGTCACCACCGAAGAAGGTACTGGCATTGTGCACCTGGCTCCCAGCTTTGGTGCCGACGACTTCAAGGTATCCAAAGAATTTGGCATCGGCTCCCTTACCCTGGTTAACAAGCAAGGCAAATTCGTCGGTGGCATGGGGGAATTCAGCCACCGGTATGTAAAGAACGATTATGATCCCAACCTCACGGAAAAAGATCCTTCGGTGGATGTAGACATCGCCGTGAAGCTGAAAAAGGAGAACAAAGCCTTCAAGATCGAAAAATACGAGCACTCCTATCCCCATTGCTGGAGAACCGACAAACCGGTGCTTTATTATCCGCTGGATTCCTGGTTCATCAAAACCACAGCCGAGAAAGACAGGTTGCTCGAACACAACCGCACCATCAACTGGAAACCGGAGGCTACGGGCACCGGCCGGTTCGGCAGATGGCTGGAGAACCTGGTGGACTGGAACCTCTCGCGTTCCCGTTACTGGGGAACACCTCTGCCCATCTGGTCTACAGAAGACCGGGAAGAGCGTATCTGCATCGGCTCTGTGGAAGAGCTGAAAAAAGAGATCGATAAGGCCATAGAAGCCAGTTTTATGAAGGAGAATCCCATGAAGGATTTCCAGCCCAACGACTTCTCCGGGGAAAATTACAACCTCTTTGATCTGCACCGGCCCTTTGTTGATGAGATCATCCTGGTATCACCCTCAGGCAAAAAGATGTACCGCGAACCGGCACTCATCGATGTATGGTTCGACAGCGGAGCCATGCCCTACGCCCAGCAGCATTATCCCTTCGAGAACAAGGAACAATTCGGCGATCTTTTCCCCGCCGACTTCATTGCTGAAGGAGTGGACCAGACCCGCGGTTGGTTCTTCACCCTGCACACCATTGCCGTGATGCTCTTCGACTCGGTAGCCTTCCGCAACATCGTCTCCAACGGACTGGTTCTCGACAAAGACGGCAATAAAATGTCCAAACGCCTGGGCAATGTCATCGATCCTTTTGAGGCCATAGAAACCCATGGTTCCGATCCGCTGAGATGGTATATGATCACCAATGCACAACCCTGGGACAACCTCAAGTTCGACATGGCCGGACTGGAAGAGGTGAAGCGCAAGTTCTTCGGCACCCTGTTCAATACCTATTCCTTCTTTGCCCTCTATGCCAATATTGACGGGTTCCATTACAAGGAGGATGACATACCCCTGGAAGAACGCCCCGAGATCGACCGCTGGATCCTCTCAGTACTGAACTCCCTGATCAAGGAAGTAGAAGCCGATTATGAAGATTATGAACCTACTAAAGCAGGACGGGCCATCCAGAATTTTGTCAGCGAAAACCTCAGCAACTGGTATGTTCGTCTTAACAGAAAGCGTTTCTGGGGCGGCGAATATAACCCCGACAAGATTTCGGCCTATCAAACCCTCTATCACTGCCTGGAAAGCGTATCCCAGCTGATGGCACCCCTAGCTCCTTTCTTTGCCGACAAGCTGTTCAAGGACCTCAACCGGGTCACCGGGCGGCATGATCAGGAGTCGGTCCACCTCTCCTTCTTCCCCTCATATCAAGAAAAGAAGATCAACAAGGACCTGGAGGACCGTATGGACATCGCCCAGCGCATCACATCCATGATCCTCTCGCTGAGAAGAAAAGTAAACATCAAAGTACGCCAGCCCCTGAACAGGATCCTGCTGCCCGTGCTGAACAAAAATTTCAAAGAACAGTTCGAGGCGGTTAAAGAGTTGGTGCTTAGGGAAGTAAATGTAAAAAACGTCGAGTACATCAGCGATACTTCCGACATCCTTGTTAAAAAAATCAAGCCCAACTTCAAGAAACTGGGTCCCAGCTATGGTAAGCTTATGAAGCAGATCACCACAGAGCTCAATAAGCTGGAGCAGAAGGATATCCTGGCTTTTGAAAAGCAGGGAACCTATACGATACATGCAGGCAATCAACAAATCGAGCTATCCCTGGAGGACGTGGAGATCACCTCAGAAGACATTCCCGGCTGGCTGGTCACCAGCGACGGCGAACTCACTGTGGCGCTGGATATCAGCATCACCGATGAACTCAGGCAGGAAGGCATCGCCCGTGAATTCATCAACCGCATTCAGAATCTGCGGAAGGATAAAAGTTTTGAGGTAACCGATAAGATCCAAATTCGTATAAAAAGCCATGACCAAATCAATCAGGCCATTGAAAAACACAAGCAATACATTGGAAGTCAAACACTTGCCAGCTCTGTTGAACTGGTCGATTCCCTCAACAATAATGCAGATGAAATTGAAATAGATCCCGATATAAAAACGTTCATAAATATTAAAAAGATTTAAGCAGAATCTCAAAAAATTGCTATATTTAGCATTCATTAAAAAACCCATGTGATATGGCCGAAAAGACTAGGTACACGGATGCAGAATTGGCTGAATTCAAAGACATCATACTTAAGAAGCTTGAGAAAGCCCAAAAAGACTATGACCTTCTAAAAGCAGCCATAACCCACAGTGAAAGCAATGACACGGAGGACACTTCACCCACATTCAAGGTCCTGGAAGAGGGTGCCACGACACTTTCCAGAGAAGAGGCCGGCAAACTTGCTCAAAGACAACTGAAATTCATACAGCATCTGAAGGCAGCTTTGATCAGGATAGAAAACAAAACCTATGGAGTTTGCAGGGTAACGGGAAAACTGATCGCCAAGGAAAGGCTTCGGGCAGTTCCCCATGCCACTTTAAGCATTGAAGCAAAGCAGCAACAACAAGGTTAACATCCCGGCTGTAAATATTTTGGCAATGATTGGCCATTTTTTGGCCAATCATATTTATTTTTGACCCACATGTATTTGATCCAAGTATAGATATGTCAAAATCAACCCAAGCCCTGCTGATCATACTGATAATACTGGTTTTTGACCAGGTATTGAAGGTATGGGTAAAAACCACCATGATGCTGGGCGAAGAACACCTTATCCTGGGCGACTGGTTCATCCTGCACTTCACCGAGAACAACGGGATGGCTTTCGGCATGGAGTTTTGGGGAGAGAACGGGAAGGTATTCCTGACGCTCTTCCGTATCGCAGCTGTGATAGGTATAGGATGGTATCTGAACCGTCTGATCAGGGATAATAGCCCGGCAGGCCTGGTGGTTAGCGTGTCACTGATCATGGCAGGGGCCATTGGTAACATCATCGACAGTGTCTTCTATGGGGTGTTCTTCAACGGCAGTTTTCACCAGGTGGCCGAATTTCTTCCTGAAAAGGGCGGCTATTCATCCATCCTGCATGGAAAGGTAGTGGATATGCTTTATTTCCCTGTGCTCAAAGGTCATTATCCGGAATGGTTCCCTTTCCACAGTGGCCAGCAATTCATCTTCTTCAGGCCTGTCTTCAATATTGCCGACTCGGCCATCACGGCCGGTGTGATATCCATACTGGTTTTTCAGGGGCGTTTTTTCAAGGTCCACCATGAATCCCACAGTAAAAAGGAAAGCTACGAACAGCCAGGCCAAGAGCAAGAATCCTTCCATGGGGATAATCCGGATAGCAAGGAAAATCCGTTTTCCGAAACAGGCACTTCCGCATCCGGCAACGACAAATCCAGGCATGAACAATAAAGCCGGCAAATAAGGGCTTATGCCGGCGCTGTGCCCTTCAGGTAAGCCTCCAGGGTAAAGGTCTGGTCGACCCGTATGCCCTTTTCTGTCTTCTTCAGATTGCAGCAGGGGTAGTATACATCGTGTTCGAAAAACAGGATATCCCCATTTTTCCATGCCGATCCCAAAAAATCGCCCTTCTCTTTGATCGTATCCAGTTGAAAAAGATCGTAAGCCATGTTGAAGAGCAGCGGGATGTGGGCAGCCGTGGGAATCAAATCAGCGGCATAGATCATGCGTCCTTCTCCGGTGTCAATAACGGGGATCATCTGACCCGGGGTATGGCCATTGACAAGATGCACCTCAAAGCCGGGAATGATTTCCTGCCGGCCGGTGACCAACCTAAGGCTTCCGCTTTCCTGGAGGGGCATGATGTTCTCCTGCAAAAAAGCGTCCTTTTCCCGGGGGTTAGGGTTGAGGGCCCAGTTCCATTGATCGCGGCTCACCCAGATGGTAGCATGGGGAAAAACGGGTTCATAGCTTTGATTTTCCACGCCCTTCCGGATGGCTCCTCCGCAATGGTCGGCGTGCAGGTGGGTCAGCACCACATCGGTCACATCCTCCGGCTTAAAACCCCATTGAGCCAGTCCGCCTTCCAGTCCGTCGCCCCCGTTGAGGTGCACGTGGCGGAAAAATTCTTCATCTTGCTTGTCGCCCCACCCCGTGTCGATCAGGATCAGCCTTTCACCCTCGCTCACCAAAAGCGAACGCAGGGAAAGATTCACCAGATTATGGTCGTCGGCGGGATAACGCTTCTGCCAGATGGCCTTGGGTACCACACCAAACATGGCACCTCCGTCTACTTTAAAATTGGTAATATGAACGGGATATAATTCCATAACAAACCTGAATTAAATGATTTTTTATTTCTTTTGCAAATATAATCCAACAGCTTCACCAAATGAAAGTTCATTTTATCGCCATAGGCGGAAGTGTGATGCACAACCTGGCCATCGCCCTCCATCTGAAAGGATATGAAGTATCCGGTTCCGATGATCAGATATTTGACCCGGCCCGGAGCCGGCTTCAAAAACACAGGCTTCTGCCCGCTGAGATGGGATGGCACACCACACGGATACACCACGGCCTGGATGCGGTGATCCTGGGCATGCACGCCCGGGAAGAAAACCCGGAATTACAAAAGGCAAGGGATCTGGGCTTGAAGATATGGTCCTTCCCCGAATACCTCTACCAACAAACCAAAGACAAGAAAAGAGTCGTCATCGGCGGCAGTCATGGAAAAACCACCATCACTTCGATGATCATGCACGTGCTCCGCGAAGCCGCCATACCCTTCGACTATATGGTGGGGGCGCAGATAGAGGGATTCGATACCATGGTAGGTCTCAGCCATGAGGCAGAAGTGGCTGTTTTTGAAGGCGACGAATATCTGTCTTCTCCCATCGACCCCACCCCCAAATTTCACCTTTACAAACCCCACATAGCCCTCATCAGTGGCATAGCATGGGACCACATCAATGTATTCCCCACCTTTGAACAATACCTGGACCAATTCCGTATTTTTGCCGAAGAGATCGAGCCTGGCGGCACCCTGATCCATTACAGCGAGGATAAGCATACGGCTCAGATAGCGGGATATGCGAGGAGTGACATTAAAAAGACCGGATACCGGCAACACCCAAGGTCGCGGGACGGGAAATACCTGCTTACGGCTACCGGCGAAAAAATACCCTTTCGTCTTTTCGGAGTTCACAATGCGGCCAATGTGAGGGCAGCGCTCGAGGCTTGCAGGGAACTGGGAATAGAGGATCAGACCTTTTACAGTGCCATCCGGACCTTTACAGGAGCATCCAAAAGACTTGAAAAACTGGGAGAAAACAGCCATACTGCCGTCTTTCTTGACTTTGCCCATGCCCCCTCCAAATTAAAAGCCACCGTTGCGGCGGTGAAAGAGCGCTTCCCTTCCAGGCAACTCGTGGCCTGCATGGAACTACATACCTTCAGCAGCCTGAATAAAAACTTCATCGGCCAGTATGGCCATACCATGGATCAGGCCGATGTAGCCATGGTATACTTTAATCCCGAAACCATCCGCCACAAAAAGCTGGATATGCTTCAACCCCGGGAGGTGCGGGAGGCTTTTTCGCTCGAAACACTAAAGGTATACAACCAGGCGCAGCAGCTTCAGGCCGACCTGCTTAGTTTTTCTTTCGCCCATACCAATCTGCTGCTGATGACTTCCGGCAACTTCGATGGCATAGATCTTCATGCACTAACCGGTAAAATCCTTTCCGGACGGGCCCCGGGAAAAAGAAGCTGAATCATTGCCCAAATCTTTCAGGAATCATTAATTTTGCCTCTAGTGGAAAACTTGTTTTTTACCCTGATTTGTGTTAATTTTTCGTTTTCTCTTGCAAATTAAAACCCAACAACATGGATAAACTAGAGATCAAAGAAATCAGAAATCCTGAAGATTTTGGTGAATTGACCAAGAAGCAATTTGTGGATTTTCTGTTTGAACACCTCGACAAGTTTGGGGATCCCAAGCCCGCCATCGAAAAATCGATCGATTACGCCTTCTCTACTTCAGAAGGCAAGGGCGGATTCCTCCTGGCAGCCTGGTATGATAACAATTTGGTAGGAGGCCTTGTCATGAACAATACAGGTATGAGCGGTTATATCCCTGAGAACATTCTGGTCTACGTAGCGGTAGATGCCAAATACCGGGGTAAAGGCTTTGGAGAGCAGATCATTAAGAAATCTTTTGAAGTGGCAGAAGGCGACATCAAGCTGCATGTGGAATATGACAACCCGGCCAAAAGGCTCTATGAAAGGGTAGGCATGAAAACCAAATATGCAGAGATGCGCTACGAAAAGAAAAAATAAGGCATTTTCAATACATGGCAGAACTTGTTGTAAAGACAAACAATATCATCAAGAACATCCAGAAGCTGGATGCTTTCCTTAAGAAACGCAACATTCAATGGAGTCTGGTCAGTAAGGTACTCTCCGGGGACGAGGATTTTCTGCGCAGGATCCTGGTGGACGATGTGGTGGAGCGGTTGCATTCCATTGGTGAATCCAGGCTCTCGAGCCTGAAGAATATCAAGAAGGTCAACCCCGACATCACCACCATCTACATCAAACCGCCGGCCAAGCAGTTGGCCCGACATATCGTAGAGTGTGCGGACATCTCCGTCAACACCAGCGCCGAGACCATAGAGACCCTCAACAAGGAGGCCAGGAAGCAGAAAAAAATCCATAAGGTCATCATCTTCATTGAGCTGGGTGAACTCAGGGAAGGTGTTCTGCGGGAGAACATCGTGGAGTTCTATAAAAGGGTATTCAACCTCTCCAATATTGATATCATCGCCATCGGCTCAAACCTGGGTTGCATGTACGGCATCGAACCCACTTATGACAAACTGGTTCAGCTAAGCCTCTTCAAGCAGCTTTTAGAGGAAACTTTTAACAAAAAGATCGACCTGATATCGGGCGGCAGCTCCATCACCCTACCCCTGATCAAGAAGAACCTGGTGCCCTCCTCGATCAACCATTTCCGCATCGGTGAGGCAGCCTTTTTCGGCACCAGCCCCCTGGACGACAAGCGTTTTTCCGATTTGAGCACCGATACCTTCAGCCTGCATACCAACATCATCGAGATGGAAGAAAAATGGAACGTCCCCGATGGAGTGATCGGCGAGGGCAACATCGGCCATACAGCAGATACCGAACCGGAAGACGAAATCACCAAGACCTACCGGGCCATACTCGACTTCGGGCTGTTGGACGTGGATGTCAATGACCTGAAGGTAAAGGACAAGAACGTCAAATTCATCGGTACCACCTCTGACATGACCGTCTACGACCTGGGTCAGAACCTGAACTCCAAACTGAAGCAGAAGTACCAGGTTGGAAACAAGATGTTCTTCAAGCCCAACTACATGGCCGTGGCGCGCTGTATGAACTCGAAGTTCGTGGATCTGAAAATCAAATAAGTATCCCGCCCGGGGTTAACCGATCTCCACAGATTTAAAGCCTATGACCATCATGCAACGCCCCCTGGCAGGAACCTCTCCGGCAACGGTCAGGAATTTCCGGCCAGCGCGTCAGTCGGCCGGTTAAAAAATTACATTTTTTTATCCTTTTTATTTGCAAAAAAGATAAAAAGCTTTAGTTTTGCATCACCAATTTTGAGATGTTCATTCATAAATGGTCCGTTCGTCTAGGGGTTAGGACGCCAGGTTTTCATCCTGGTAACAGGGGTTCGATTCCCCTACGGACTGCTTTTTAAATAATCAAATCAGGGAACGCAAATGCCAACTCACAAGTCATCAGAGAAGCGAGAAAGACAGAGCCAGAAAAGAAAAGTGCACAACAAGTATTATGCAAAAACCATGCGTAATGCTGTAAAAGGGCTCAGGAACACCACCGATAAGCAGGAAGCCGAGAAAAAGCTCCCTGAAGTAACGGCTATGATTGACAAGCTGGCCAAGAAAAACATCATTCACAAGAACAAAGCTGCCAACCTGAAGTCGAGCCTGGCCCATCAAATCAACAGGATGGGACAAGAGTAAACCAACCATCATGCAAGATACAAAAAGGGTTCTCCGCCGTTGGCGTGGAGCCCTTTTTATTTGCCTGCAGGGCGGGCAAAAAGAGTCATGAGGTTGCAACAGGGAGGTATCCGAGGGGATCAATTCAGACCATAAGGGGCCCATCGGTGAATCATTGCAACACTTTCAGGCGGCTCACATCCAGGCGGATGAAAACAAACAGCAGAATGGTGAAGGCCCACAGGGAAGACCCCCCATAACTAATGAAAGGAAGGGGTATACCGATCACTGGTACCAGGCCGATGGTCATGCCGATGTTGATGACAAAATGAAAAAACAACACCGATATCACCCCGTAGCCATATATCCGGCTAAAGGCGGATCGTTGCCTTTCAGCAAGGAACAAGAGCCGAAGCAACAGCATGATGAACAGGGATATCAATACAAAAGACCCGATAAATCCCCATTCTTCGCCAATGGTACAAAAGATGAAATCGGTACTCTGCTCGGGAACAAAATCAAATTTGGTCTGCGTGCCATTGAGGAATCCCTTGCCTGTTAAACGGCCCGAACCAATGGCAATCTTACTCTGATTGATGTTATAGCCTGCACCCAGCGGATCCGATTCCAGCCCCAGTAATTGGTTGATGCGTTTCTGCTGGTGAGACTCCAGAAAATTGTTGAACACATGGTCCACCGAATAAGCCACGCCGATGGAGCCAAAAAGCAACACCAAAAGAAGCATTACCCTGGACACCTTATGCCAGTATGCAAGGATGATGTAGAAGATACTGGAAAAAACCAGGGCTCCCAGGATCACATAGTACATGGATACATTCAGCTGGAACACATAATTGATTCCGTAGAACAGTCCTCCCGATATGAGCAGTATCCCTGCCGCAACCCACACGTATTTGAACCGCTTATTGAGGATCCACAGCACGATCAATGCCAGGCCTATGGTACCAAATATCACGAACAGCTTACCCAGGATCAGGGTGAAGATGAAAAGGGCGATCACGTATACACCGAAAAGCAGCACCCCCAGGGAGAGCCCCTGCCGGTATAACACCAATATAAAGGCGGTGAAAACAAGCGCTGATCCGGTATCGTTCTGAAGAAGGATGATGGCCATCGGGACCAGGATGATCAGGGCAAGCCGCAAATAGGTCTTCATGCGGTTCAGGGTGATGTTGTGTGAGCTTAGGTACCGGGCCAGTGCCAGAGCGGTGGTAATCTTGGCAAATTCGGCCGGCTGGAAACGCACATTACCAAATTCCAGCCAGGCCCGGGACCCGTGAATCTCTGTTCCGAAAAGGGTCACCACCACCAGCAGTAACAAAACCACAAAATGCAGGAAGTAGGCAAAAAAGGAGTAAAAATTGCTGTCGATGATCATGATCAGGATCGCTATCACAAATGCCGCCGAGATCCATATCAGCTGCTTGCCATAACGCTGTGAAAAATCCAAGATGCTTTGATGCTCCTCGTTGTAAACAGCCGAATAGATGTTGATCCATCCCAGAAAAACCAATAAAACATATAAAATAACCGTCAGCCAGTCGATATTCGACCAAACATTAATCCTCCTCTTCATCTTCCTCCTTTTTATTGAGCAGGTTGGCACTGGTAACATAATCTTCCCACCATTGTATGTCGGGGCCGCCCTTCAGGTATTTCTCGATCATCAGCTTGGCGGTGGGGGCGGCCCAGGTTGCTCCGAAGCCTCCGTTCTCAATGTAAACGGCCAGTGCTATTTGAGGATCGTCCTTAGGGGCAAAGGCAATAAATATAGAGTGGTCTTTACCATGGGGGTTTTCAGCCGTACCCGTCTTACCGCACACCGTGATGCTGTCCACACGGGCCGTTCGGGCCGTGCTGCCAGTTCCGGGTTCTCCGTTCACTGCCAGGTCCATGCCTTCTATTACTTCTTCGAAATACACCGAGTCCACCATCGTTTCATGCTTCTGCTGAAAACGTTGTTGGATCGTTTCTTCCCCCTCAATACGCTTCACAATGTGGGGGGTATAAAAATGCCCGCGGTTGGCGATAGCCGATGTCGTATTCGCCATCTGTACAGGTGTGATGCCCAGTTCCCCCTGACCGATTGCCAGACTGATCACGTTGAGATAACCCCAGCGGTTCTTGCCGTAGTATTTATTATAATAATCCACGGTAGGAAGAAAGCCGGCCACTTCACTGGGCAGGTCAATATTTAGCTTATCGCCTAAGCCAAAGGATTGCAAATGACTCTTCCAGTTGGTGAATGCTTTGGAGATGCTTTCAAACTCCGCGTCCTGTAATATCCTTTTGAATACATGGGCATAATAATTGTTACAGGAAACCTTGATCGACTCGATCAGATCCACTGGTGAGGGATGGTTGTGGCATCCCATATGGAAATTACCGGCGTAAAACCCGCCATGGCATTCGTAGGTGGTTCCCGGATACAACACACCTTCCTGCCGGCCGATCAGGGCGTTCATCACCTTGAAGGTGGATCCGGGCGGATATCTTGCCATCAGGCCCCGGTTAAACAGGGGTTCCAATGTATCTTGCTGCAGATTCTGATAATTGCGTGTACGCTGGCGGCCCACCATCAAGCCCGGGTCGTAACCCGGAGTGGATACCAGCGAGAGGATCTCACCAGTGGCCGGCTCTATGGCTACGATGCTGCCGATCTTATTCTCCATCAGCTTCTCGCCGTAACGCTGCAAATCTATGTCCAGCGTGGAGACGATGTTGGTCCCCACCTCTGCTTTCTCATCATAGCGGCCGTTGTTGTAGGATCCTTTGATCCGGTTGTGCACATCCACCAGGTAAATCTTCACTCCTTTATCTCCCCTGAGAACACCCTCATACGACTTCTCGAGGCCGCTGGCCCCTATGTAATCGCCGGATTTGTAATAGGAGCTGGTATCCACCAGCTTATCACTTACCTCCCCCACATAACCCAGAACGTGGGATGCATTATCGTATTTATATTTGCGAACGGTTCGCGGCTGAACGAAAAAACCGGGGAATTTGTACATCTTCTCCTGCAACCGGGCATAAGTTTCCGAGGAGACCAATTTCAGAAAAATGGAGGGCTTATAGCGGGAGTAATTTTTAGCCTCCTGCAGCTTCTTCTCCAGGTAGGAGCGTTCAATCTTAAGGATGCGGCAAAACTCGGTGGTATCAAAATGGCTCAGATGCTGAGGGTTGACCATAATATCATAGGCGGCCTGGTTATATACCAGCAATTCGCCGTTTCGGTCATAGATCAATCCGCGTGCCGGATATTGGGTGATCCGCCTGACCACGTTGTTGGTAGCAGCCGGAGTATAATCGGAACTGACTACCTGGATCAGGAATAACTTGACCAGAAATATTACTGCAATCAATAATATGACAAACGCTATGATATTTCTTCTGGCGGCAAAGGTATCCAAAGTCAGGCTTCTCTATTTTTTGATGAACAATTTGATCAGCAAGATCAAAATGAGTGAAAAAAGGGCACTCAACAAGGCTCTTGAAAGGGTCTGAAAGAAGAGGCTCAGTTTAAAGATCTCCACATAGAATAAAAACAGATGATGGGCCAGGATTAGTATTCCAGCATACTGAAAATACCAGGTTAATCCGTAATCCCTTATGGATGGGTAAGTTTCAAGCTGGTACCCGTCGCGGGGTTCCAATGAACGCAGCAAAGCCGGCCGCAGAAAAGCCATGAACACGGTGGCCGATGCGTGCATCCCCACGGTATGGGTAAAAAGGTCGATGGTCATCCCCAAAACAATCGCCAGCAGCAGCAGGGCCCATTTGGGTGTTTCAAAGGGCAGGCTTAAAATAAACAACACGTATATATAAGGATTCAGATACCCGCTGAGCTGCACGTTGTTGAGCAACAACACCTGGGCGAGCACCAGGATCACGAATGTAAGGATATATCGTGGTAAGTAATTAATCATCGGCAGGCAGGTTGTTTTCGAGCTGGTTCTGTTCTTCACTCAGCACGTTCTTAACGATATATACGTTGCTGAGGCGCTTGAAATTGGTGGACAGTTCCACGTCCACTTCATAAAAACGGCCGCCTTTCTCTTCATAACTCTCCACAAAGCCAATGGAGATCCCTTCGGGGAAGATAGCGGAATAGCCGCTGGTGATCACCGTATCTCCGCGGCTCAGCGTGGCATGAAGGGGGATATCTGCCAGGGTGGCATAGCGGTAATCGCGTCCGGTCCAGTTCAGGGGCCCATAGTAGCCGGTTCCCGATAGCTTGGCGCTCACGCGCAGTTCGCTGTTCAAAAGGGAAATGGCGGTTGAAAAGTGGTCGGATACGCCCCGGATCACGCCAACCACCCCCTGGCCGGATATCACCCCCATCTCGGGGGCCACACCGTCTTCCTCACCCTTATCCAGGGTAATAAAGTTGTGTTGTTTATTGACCGAATTGTTGATCACCCGGGCCGACAGGTAACTGTATTGCTGACCGTAGGTGGTGTCGACCCTTCTGCGGAAAGTATCCCTTTCTGCCCGGAGGTTGGTGGCTATGTAGTTCCTCAGTCTCTCGTTCTCCTCGACGAGTTGCTGATTCTTCTCCCGCAGGCGCAGATATTGTTCCACCCTCATGGATTGCTCATAGAAGGTGCCCTGGACATTGCGGGCCAACTCAACAAACTGGGTATTCTGGTAGTTGTTGTTCTGCAGCAAAAGCAGAATGGCCAGTGCCTCCAGCAAAACAAACAACAAGGTAAAATGATACTTGAGTAAAAACCGCAATAAATTTTGCATACAGCAACTTCAGAAAAAATCTATCTCATCAGGAAAGAAAAGTTATTCACGTTCTTCAGGGCAATACCTGTACCTCGTGCTACAGCATGAAGGGGATCATCGGCTACCTGGAACTTGATGCCGATCTTGTCGGTGAGGCGTTTATCGAGACCCCGCATCAGGGCACCGCCACCGGTCAAAAAGATGCCTCCATTGACGATGTCACCATAGAGCTCCGGAGGCGTTTGTTCCAGCACACTCAGAACGGCTGTTTCAACCTTATTGATGGATTTATCCAGACAGTGCGCGATCTCCTGGTAGGATATAGGTATCTCAACAGGCATGGCCGTCATCAGGTTGGGACCGCGTACCACATAATCTTCGGGAGGATTTTCCAGGTCGGTCAGGGCAGAGCCCACATGTATCTTGATCTCCTCGGCCGTTCTTTCTCCGATCTTAATGTTGTGCTGATGGCGCATATAAGATTGTATATCCGCAGTAAAGCTGTCGCCGGCAATTCGGATGGACTTGTTGCATACGATCCCGCCCAGGGCAATAACCGCTACTTCGGTGGTCCCGCCGCCGATATCCACAACCATGCTTCCGGAGGGCTCTTCCACGTCGATGCCCATACCAATGGCTGCAGCCATGGGCTCATAAATGAGATATACATCCCTTCCTCCTGCATGCTCCGAGCTGTCCCGCACGGCACGAATCTCCACTTCGGTGCTTCCCGATGGGATACATACCACCATCTTCAGGGTAGGGGCAAAAAACTGGGTCCGGCGGTTCACCATCTTGATCATGCCCCGGATCATCTGCTCCGCAGCATTGAAATCGGCAATAACACCATCCTTCAAGGGACGAACCGTCTTGATGTTCATGTGGGTCTTCCCGTGCATCTGGCGCGCCTTCTCTCCAATGGCTACCAGTTTGCCTGTACTCTGTTCTATGGCCACAATAGATGGTTCATCCACCACCACTTTGTCGTTGTGGATGATAATGGTATTGGCGGTACCCAGATCAATGGCATACTCCTGAGTGAATAATGAAAATAGTCCCATGTTAAATTATCCTGATTTTTTTTTGCGTTGCTATTTGGTTAATGTCTGAAATGGCGGACCCCGGTAAATACCATGGCCATGTCATGCTCATTACAGTAATCAATGGATTCCTGATCCCGTTTCGACCCGCCGGGCTGGATGACTGTCTTCACCCCGTATTGGTGAGCAAGCTCCACGGAATCTTTGAAGGGGAAGAAAGCATCAGAGGCCATGACGGCTCCGCTGAGATCAAATCCAAAACCCCTGGCCTTTTCGATGGCCTGTTTGAGGGCATCGACCCGGGATGTTTGTCCCATGCCGCTGGCACACAACTGCTGGTCTTTAGCCAGTACGATGGCATTGGATTTGGAATGCTTTACAATTTTATTGGCAAAAAGCAGGTCATCCAGCTCATGCCCGTCGGGCTTACGCTCGGTGACAGCCTTCAGATCACTCCGGTATTCGGTTCGCAGATCCTTGTCCTGAACGATCACACCGTTGAGCAAAGACCGGTATTGACGTCCGGGCAGAAAGGCGCTCTTTTGGATCAGAATGATCCGGTTTTTCTTACTCTTAAGTATCTCCAAAGCCTTTTCATTATAGGAAGGTGCAATGATCACTTCAAAAAAGAGCTTGTTGATCTCCTGGGCCGTAGCCTCATCAATCAGGGTGTTGGATATCAGGATGCCTCCGAAAGCACTTACCGGATCCCCGGCCAGGGCATCTTTCCAGGCCTCGAGGAGGTCAGGGCGGGTGGCCAGGCCGCAGGGATTGTTGTGCTTGAGAATGGCAAAGGTCTTGGGTGCAAAATCATTGATCAGGTGCACCG
>JAGXLL010000108.1 GCA_018334675.1 Bacteroidales bacterium
AAAAAAGTGTATTAACCTTTATAAGTGACCATCCGGGATGTAAATCAGGAGAAATAGCAAGAAAATTGGATATTCCTAATCCCACAGTAAAAAGAATATTATCCAAATTGGTAGGAAATAACTTGATAGAGAAATATGGAACTGGACCAGGTACGAATTATACAATTAAATAAAACGCCCTGTAATGCTGCAATACGCCATACGGGCGGGGTTTTCGGCGTATAAGGTAGTCGGCTTTAGCAATTTTCTGTAACGGGGGATGAGAACGCGTCTCCGAGATCCCCGCACGGCGCATACAGCTTTCCGTTAAATGTATCTTTTATTAAGTTTTTGATATCATAACTCAATGTATATAGGTTGGTTATGGGTTACCTCTATGTAGAGCAAAATTTTGTCCCCACAAAACAGATGTTTTAATTTTTACAGTAAATTGGGGAGGTTAATTGTCTTACCTTTGATCCTTAACAAATACTTCATGCATATCTCAGACGGCATAATTGACACCAACATCTGTATCGCGGCTAATGTAGCTGCACTGGGACTGGTATGGGTCGGCGGAAGAAAAACCCCCCAAGAGGATGTGCCTAAGATGGGTATGACCGCTGCTGCTCTTTTTGTGGCATCTCTCATTCATTTTCCCATAGCCGGAACATCCGTTCATCTCGGTTTGTTCGGGGTCGCCGCGATAATACTCGGGAGGCGGGCTTTCCCGGCAATTTTTGCCGCCCTTCTTTTCCAAAGCCTGATTATACAACATGGCGGTTTAATTACATTAGGGGTAAACGCTATCAATATGGGAGCGGGAGCCTTCTTTGCCTGGCTTGTATGGCGGATTAAGGCACTCAATGAAAGTATCCGGGCTTTTTTAGCTGGTATGCTCGGCATCGTTGTACCGGTGCTTCTGATGGTGGCGGAATTCCGGTTTTCGGGTTATGGTAGCAGGATAATCTATCTGCTGGGTGTATATTTGCTGGTCTCAATCTTTGAAGGTGTAATCACCCTGTCAGCAGCCGGTTTTTTCAGAAGGGTCAGGCCGGAAATTCTGGATTAACAGATTTACCACGGCTTTAATTAAGCGATTTCGCCCGATCAGCTATGGCATAACGGAGCGTATGAATGCAATTGAAAATAACTTTAACCAAAACACATAATTATGGTAAGATCAACACTAATGCTCATTGTTGCGTTGTTTGTATTGGGGCCGGCTGCTTCCGCACATTCAATTCACTTCGAGATGAAAAAACATGCTCCCGTAGTATCCGTGAAGGCTTATTTTTCACAGGCCTCGCCCCTGGCAAGCGCCAGCGTTAATATTTATGCGCCCGGTGAAGATCAGCCCTACCAGACAGGGCGAACCGACAGACGGGGTTTTTTTGCCTTTGTGCCTTCCGTTGCCGGTGAATGGATTTTTGAGATTGATGACGAACAGGGTCACAGGCACCAGGCCAACATCATCATTGATAAAAATTTTATAAAAGGTATGGCCGCAGAGGAGGAGCCCCCGGAAGATGAAGCAGACAAGACCGCTGCTACACCAGTTGCGGAAGAAGAAACAGATTCTCCTGCCGGCATACCGTTATTTTACAAAATCCTGTTTGGGCTGGCTCTTATTTTTGGTATAACCGGAATATACTACGGTGTGCGGGCGAAACAGTCTGCCGAAAAAACTGAATAAAGCATTGGAGATTGAAGCATTCATTTATAGACAAACACAGCAATCTTGATTCCCCTGTCCACAGAATAGATCCAAGGGCCAGGCTAATTGCGGCTTTTTCCGCGATAGTAATTATTGTATCCGAGCCGCACGGAAACCTTTTGCCCTTTGCATTTTACGGTGTCATCATTTTGGGGGTGGCGGCAATAAGCAAAATACCACCAGCGTACATTCTTAAACGGTGCCTTGTCGTGTCACCTTTTATTATCATGGCTGCCGTGTCATATCCGCTCTCATTAACAGGAAAAGATGGGTATGAGGCCGGACAACTTTTAACAGAAGGGGTCAGGACCGGACTGACCATTTTTCTGAAGGCCTTTTTTGCCCTTTTGCTGCTGATATTGCTTACCTCAACCGGCCGGTTTCACCGCCTCCTGGCAGGACTCAGAATGCTTGGCATGCCCCGTCTGCTCGGGATCCTATCCGCCCTGATGTACCGGTATGTGTTCATACTTCATGATGAGTTGCTGAGAACTACCAGGGCAAGAGACAGCAGGACACCCGGAAAAATAAGGATAAACCGTTTCCGGGTTTATGGCAACCAGGCTGCCATGATCTTCATCAGAAGCCTGGATCGTTCGAAGATGGTGTATAATTCAATGCTTTCCAGGGGTTTTTCCGGAGAGTTTCCTGATATGAACAAGTCAAAGCTGCGGACCGGAGATGTTCTGGTGACCGGATTTTTCGTTTTGCTGCTTTTTGTGTTTCGGATGATAAACCAACCATTGATTGACCAATTTTTAAACACCTAAATATGCCCGGCGGAATAAAAATAGAGAACCTTAATTTTTCATATACTACCGGGAATCCGATACTTAAGGATATTTCGCTGGAAGTCGGCCAGGGAGAGAAGTTAGGCATTATTGGGCCTTCCGGCGCCGGAAAATCGACCCTTCTGCTGCATCTTAACGGAATCATCGCAGGTGAAGGCACGGTAAGGATAGGCGACACAATAGTGGAAAAAAAATCGTTGCCTGTGATCAGAAAAAAGATGGGACTGGTATTTCAAAACCCGGACGACCAGTTGTTCAACCCTACGGTAGAAGAGGATGTTGCTTTCGGCCCACTGAATTTTGGCTACAACCGCCAGGAAGCCGCCTACAGGGTAAGCCAGGCCCTTAAGGCTATGAACCTTGAAGGATTTGAAAATGCCGATTCCCACCACCTTTCTCTTGGCGAAAGGAAACGCGTTGCACTGGCAACGGTTTTGGCAACCAGTCCCGAGGTGATAGCATTCGATGAGCCTTTCGCAAGCCTGGATTCTGTTATGGTTGTTCAACTTCTGGATATCATCGAAAAGCTCGATGCAACCCTGGTTATTGTATCGCAGTCACTGCTTCCACTGATTTCATGCTGCGATCGTCTTGCCGTTATGGTCAGTGGGCAAATCAGGGCCTGCGGGCAAAAGGAGGAGATATTGAAAAATGAAAGACTGATGCGGGAAGGAGGGGTGGATATGGATTTTTACAGGAGGGTGTATAAAAAATACCTGGCATAATGAGACCTGGTATTGCCATTAAAATATTTACAACCAAGATTTCGTTTAAAGGTAACATCAAAAATTGATGATCCTGAAAATCATATGCCATCAGGTATGACGGATGAAGACAAAAAGAGACAATTAGATTCCCGCGATATTAAGCCAACGGCCATGAGGGAGCTGGTGCTGGATGTATTGAGCCGGCAAACGGCTGCCATCGGTTTGCCCGAGCTGGAAGCCCATTTTGAAAAAGCCGACCGGACCACCCTTTACCGGACCCTCAAGACGTTCGAGGAAAAGAAGCTCATCCACAAGATCGTTGACGGCACCGGCACGGTAAAATATGCCCTGTGCAGCGAAACCTGCGAATGCGAGCCGGACGACCTGCATGTCCATTTTCTGTGCGAGAAATGTGGAAAAACCTATTGCCTTTACGACATCCCCGTGCCCACCATCAACCTGCCCCATGGCTTCAAACTGGAAGGGGTGAACATGGTGATTAACGGCATCTGTGCCAGTTGCAGAAAGTAACTTTGCAACCCGGTTGCACTTCCTTTTGACTACCTTTGTCAAGGTCTCTTTGAAGATCTTGAACCATGGAAAAGTACACACTCAAAAATATCGATTGCGCTTCCTGTGCATCTAAGATAGAAAACGGGGTCCGAAAGCTGGAGGACGTGAAATTCGTTTCGGTGAATTTCGCCCATTCCACCATGACCATCGACACGGATAATTTTGATGAGGTCAAAAAGCGGATCCGGCAGATCGAGCCGGAAGTGGAAGTTGAAGCCAGCCGCAAGAACAAAACGGTTCAGGTCAAAAATGAACTGTGGGAAAACCGGGCTGGGTTCATAAAAGCCATAACGGCCCTGGTGCTTCTGGTTGTCGGGTCGGTTTTTCAGGAAACCCTCAAAAATACTCCCTTTGGAATAGCAGCATACCTGGTCTTTGGAGCCGCCTATCTGGTAGTGGGCTGGAAGGTGATCGCTTCGGCAGCCAGGAACATCCTTCGCGGCCGGGTGTTTAACGAGCAGTTCCTGATGACCCTTGCCACCCTGGGGGCCATTGCCATTGGTGAGATACATGAGGCCATCGCGGTGATGTTGTTCTATGTGGTGGGTGAGCTGTTCCAGGATATAGCCGTCGGGCGTTCCCGCCGGTCCATCAAATCTCTGCTGGAGGTCAAACCCGAATATGCCAACCTGAAGGCGGGAAACGAAATAAAGCAGGTTAGCCCGGAAGAAGTGCAGGTTGGAGATACCATCCAGGTGAAACCCGGGGAAAAAGTGCCCCTTGACGGCACTGTTATAAAAGGCATGTCTTTCCTGGATACGGCTGCCTTAACCGGCGAAAGCGTTCCCCGTAAGGTTGATGAGGGAGACGAAGTGCTGGCCGGGATGATCAACCAGTCGGGCCTGCTCACCGTACAGGTGAAGAAGCTGTTCCATGACTCCTCCATCTCCAGGATGCTGGAGATGGTAGAAAATGCTACATCCCGGAAAGCACAGACCGAGAAGTTCATCACAACTTTTGCCCGTTACTATACTCCAGTGGTGGTGATTATTGCCGGTCTGATTGCCCTGTTGCCTCCCCTGCTTATCGCCGGGGCAACCTTCAGCGAATGGATCTACCGAGCCCTGGTGGTGCTGGTCATCTCCTGTCCCTGCGCCCTGGTCATCAGCATCCCGCTGGGCTATTTTGGCGGGGTGGGCCTGGCCTCAAAGCGGGGGATCCTGGTGAAAGGATCCAATTTCCTGGATGCCTTAACACGGGTGGGCACCGTGGTGTTTGACAAGACCGGGACCCTCACAAAAGGTGAATTCAAAGTCTCATCCATCACCCCCTTCAACGGTTACTCGAAACAGGAGGTCCTGGAATACGCGGCCCTGTCGGAGTCGGGTTCCAACCACCCCATTGCCCGGTCAATTTTGGAAGCATACGGGAGTGTAGCCGGTTCATCGCTTATCTCTTCCTATAAAGAGATCTCCGGACAGGGCATCCAGGCTACGATCCGAGGAAAAGAGGTTCTGACGGGGAATAACAAGCTGCTGAGCAACAATCAAACCTCCTATGAAGATTTCACCGTTGACGGCACCCTGGTTCATGTGGCCATCGATAAAAAATACGCGGGATACATCATCATTTCAGACACCCTGAAAGAGCATGCCAAAGACACCATTAACCGTTTGAAACAAAAAGGCATTCAAACGGCCATGCTCACCGGCGATCATCAGACAGCCGCCCAATCCGTTGCCACAAAACTGGGCATTGACAGGTATTATGCAGAGTTGCTGCCTGAGGATAAGATCCACCATGTGGAAGGCATGCTGGGAGGCGACAAGAAGATCGCCTTTGTGGGAGATGGCATAAACGATGCACCGGTCATTGCCCGGGCCGATGTGGGTATGGCCATGGGAGCCCTGGGTAGCGATGCGGCCATTGAGACGGCCGACGTGGTGCTGATGACCGATAATCCCTCCAAAGTGGTTGACGCCATCGATGTAGCCCGGAAAACAAGGAATGTGGTCTGGCAAAACATCTTCATTGCCCTGGGTATTAAGCTTGTCTTTATCGCTTTAGGCATCGCCGGATCGGCAACCATGTGGGAGGCTGTGTTTGCTGACATGGGCGTATCGCTGATCGCCGTATTCAACGCCATCCGGATACTGAAAAATAATCGCAGACCTTAGCAACTTTTCATACCTTTGCCAGGAAGAGATAACCGTCTTTGTAAAAATTCAACCCGCTTCAGCAAAACAATGAGCACCCGCTTCGTCACCAACGAAAATTTATATCACCACGTGATTGAGCCCTTTGCCCGGGCCAAAACTTTTGTGTGGATTGGTACTGCCGATCTGAAAGACCTCCATGTCCATCACCACGGAGGTGTGAGGTCTTTTTTGGCTGTGCTGGAAGAACTGGTAAAAAGGAAAGTGGCCATTCGCCTGCTGCATGCCAAAGAGCCGGGGGTGAACTTCCGCAACAGCTTTGA
>JAGXLL010000109.1 GCA_018334675.1 Bacteroidales bacterium
TGATAAGCTTTTCGCTTTCGCGTGCCTTTGAATATGAGATGCTCAACAAAATGGGCAATGCCCTGCTCATGGGCTTCTTCATCACGCGAGCCTGCATTGATGATCAGCCCGCAGTGTGCTACCTCCGAGAAGGTAGGCGCATGAATCAGCCGGATGCCATTGCTGAGTCGATGGGTATAATATTCCATGAACGGTTGTTTTATCAGTGCACAAAATTACAAAATCAAACGCAGCGAAGATATATATTATTTTGAGCCTAATGGTCTTTCCCGGAATACGTGCATTTTTATAGGCTTTAAATAGAAAATTTGCAGACAAAAATTTTGAAAAAAAATAATTTTACGTACATTTGCAATCGCTTTTAAAGCAACAATGGAGCCATAGCTCAGTAGGTAGAGCAACGGACTGAAAATCCGTGTGTCCCTGGTTCGATTCCAGGTGGTTCCACCAAGGGGTCGCGATCATTGATTCGGCCCTTTTTTTATGCCCGCCCAACCTGAGCTACATAATGATGTACATCCGGAAAAATGTTTCAAAATAACTCATCTGTCGCAAAAAAAAGTCGCAAATCAAATATGATCCCCATAATTATCTGGTGCAACCATAAATATACAAAAAAAAGGAGCTTCACCGGTCTGCATCCTCCCCTTTATTCAGCGCAAAAGGGTGACCCTAACACTATGGTTCCGATCATTGAGATATATAACAATCCCACTCGTTATGGATTATACTTTGGTAAACTACAGGTTTTGTAAGGTATAATACGAATTTAATGAATTGAAATATGGCAATATTGATTGAATCACCACAGAGCATTCAACCCGCAGGGGATAAACCCAAGCGAATCGATGAATTCTTTGGCCGGGCCTCCGATGGAAACCAACAGGTCAGCATCGCAAAGATGCAGGCACCTGCAGGTTGGACTGAACCGGGTCAGAGGCCTGATTTTGATGAATATACCCTGGTTCTATCCGGCATGCTAATGGTCAAAACCCTTGACCGACAATACAAGGTTAAGAAGGATCAGGCTATACTTGTAAGAAACAATGAATGGGTTCAGTATTCCACACCTGCAGAACAGGGAGCACATTATTTATCTGTTTGTTTGCCGGCTTTTTCAGAAGAAATTGTACATCGCGATAACTCAGAGTAGAATCCTTTGGCAGACAACATATTATTTGAATGGTGGTACTCTTTGGATATTGTTCCCTGCAAGTATCCGGCTTCCTTTCATTGTTGAGGGGCTTTCTGAAGTCCGTTCGGATTTTGTCTGATACAACCTTTTGAACATTTCGATTAAGCAACTGTTATTCCACATTTAAGTAGCCATTAAATAAAAGATATGGAACTCACAGATAGTGTTCCCTCAACCGTTTGCAAAATATTCTATGGAATAAATTATATTCTTGAAGCACCCCGGATGTTAAGTAAAAATATTCGTTTATTCCGATTGACCTAATTTGTGCGCGTAAAGCCGGATTCGCCCCTAAACAAGATACAAAATTTGTGAAAGTTTGGTAAAAAATTGTTGATCAGTGAATTATTTTTTTATATTTTTATTGCTTCGCGTAGATTTAACATAAAAAATATCGTGTACGAAAAATTTTTTATAGTTTTGCGGCCGGCTTCAATTAAAAAAAGCTTTAATTTCTAACCTAAAAAATAGAATTTATGAGGACAAAAAGATTTCTAACAACTGTATTAATTGCTGTAACAACCTTATTCTTTGCAGTACCTAATTCTTCCCAGGCACAGGAAGACGATGAGGGTTTCACCTTCGGTGGAGCTGTCAGGTATAACCTTATTTCAGCCAGTTACAATGAGACCAAGACCAATCCTGAATTCACATGGGATACCTGGAGATTGAATGTAGATGGTTCCATGGCTGGAGTAGATCTGAGTTTTGAATACCGTTTCTATCCAACTTTTGGTAGCCACTTCATCCACCACGGATTCCTGGGTTATGATCTTTCTGATAACCTGTATATGGAATTGGGTGTTACACAGGTGCCATTTGGTATTACCACCTACGCCTCCCACTCATGGTGGTTCCAGGGTCCTTATTATGTAGGACTTGAGGACGACTATGACATGGGGATCAATTTTGATTACACCCCCAGTGATAAGCTGAAACTTTCACTCTCCTATTTCCGTCAGCAGGAGCCTGAAGGAC
The DNA here is from genome assembly GCA_018334675.1 of Bacteroidales bacterium. GTDB lineage: Bacteria > Bacteroidota > Bacteroidia > Bacteroidales > UBA12077 > JAGXLC01. The sequence continues at coordinate 2,174 of JAGXLL010000109.1, forward strand.
CGAAGTTTGGTGGTGATGTTACCTTTGGTGCTTCCGGCCCCGGACGTTATTCCTACGACATCGTACCCGGTCAGGGCGGATACGTAGATGGTGCCGGCAATTTTGTTGCAGAACAAGCCACACTGAGTGAGCTGAACCAATTTAACGGCCGCCTGGCTTACAATGTGGCCGAAGGTTGGGAAATCGGCGCTTCCGCTCAGATTGGTGGTATATACAACCGTACCCTCGATGAGATTGAAACCTCCACCGCTTTAGCCGGTCACATAGTAGGTAACTTTGGTAATTTCAATCTGAAAGCGGAATACATTAACTATGATTATAATGCCAAAGGTGACCAGGGTAATGAACTCGACGTTGTTCAGATGGGTGCCTATGGTTATGAATATTTTGGCGGAGGTAACTACTCTGGTGGTGTTGCTGCTGAAGCCAACGTTTATGTAGCCGGACTGGCTTATAGCGTACCCGTTGACTTTGGTCCCATCTCCAACATTCAGTTTTATGTGGACTATACTATGATTGACAAAGTCAACGAAAACTTCTACGACACACAACACCTGGTACCCGGTATGCTGATCTCAGCCGGCGGAATCTATACTTACGTCGACTATGCCATGGGCAAAAACCAGCCCTGGCTGACCGGCTCCTTCGGTAAAGGTCTTGGAACAGGTGTGGAAGATCCTGATTGGAACAGAAGATTCAACATCAACATCGGATACTACTTCTAGAAATACTACAATGGTTTAATATTGAGCTCCTTGTCCCGCCTTAGGCGGGAGAGGGGCTTTTTGAATTTCCTTTCCATAGAAGATTTACCCCGGCATATTTTTTAATTATGATTTTTTTTCCATATTTTTGAGTATCGATGTTACATTAAAGAAGCCTTATGAGTAAAATACAAGTTGAAGAACTCAGTGTCATTTTTGGCAAGAGATTTAGAGAGGCGAAGGAACTTCAAAAACAGGGGAAAAGTAAGGTAGAAATACTGAACCAGACAGGATGTACAGTTGGTGTGAGCAAAGCCAACCTGGAGATACAGGAAGGGGAAGTATTCGTTGTGATGGGACTTTCCGGTAGTGGTAAGTCCACCCTTTTGCGTTGTTTCAATCGACTCATCGAACCTACAGGTGGAACTGTAGTGGTTGACGGAAATGATATTACTAAGATCAGTGAATACGAATTGAGAGAATTCAGGCGGAGAAAGATGACCATGGTGTTTCAGCACTTTGGTTTGTTGCCACACCGGACCGTTAGCTCCAATGTGGCTTTCGGCTTGGAGATACAAGGGGTAGACGAGGATACCCGGATCAAGAAAGCCTATGAGGTAATTAAGACTGTTGGTTTGGAAGGCTATGAAGAGAAGATGACCGGGCAGCTCAGTGGCGGGATGCAGCAACGTGTGGGACTGGCAAGAGCCCTGGCCACCGATCCTGAGATCCTGCTAATGGACGAGGCTTTTAGTGCCCTCGACCCCCTGATCCGGACACAGATGCAGGAAGAGCTGCTCCAGTTGCAGGAGAAAGTGCATAAGACCATTCTTTTTATCACCCACGACCTCGATGAAGCCCTGAAACTGGGTGACCGCATCGCCATCATGAAAGATGGTTTCATCGTCCAAACCGGTACACCCGAAGAGATCCTCACACATCCGGCCGATGATTACGTGCGTGCTTTTGTCGAAAATGTCGACCGCGGCGGCATCATCACTGCCGGTTCCGTGATGTTCAAGAATCCCAGTGCCGTTCGTATTAAACAGGACGGACCCCGGGCAGCCCTCAGAAAGATGAGCAATGCCGGTGTTACTTCCATGCCGGTGGTCGGTGATAACGGCAAATTCCTGGGCTTTGTCAAGGATAATGATATGAAAGAGATGGAAGACAAAGGGCTTAGAGATATTGAAGAGTATATGTATACCAGGGAAGAGGTAACAGCTGTTACATCGGAAACACCGGTAGCTGAACTTTTGCCTTTGTTCCTGGATACAAATCTTAACCTGGCTGTTGTGGATGAGAATCGTAAGCTGATTGGCGTAGTGGTCCACTCATCCGTCATCGCTGAGATGATCGGTAAAGAGAGATCCGAAGTCAAACAAATCAGACAAGAAGGAGGAATTGATCTATGATAGATATACCATTAGGAGATTGGGTGGAACAAGCGGTAGAATGGCTGTCCGCCAACGCATCGGGATTTTTTAACGGCATTACTGCAGGCATCGACGGCATGGTCACCGGCCTGCAATCGGCACTGTTGTTCCCGAATGATTATCTGATGATTGCTGTATTGGCAGTGATCGCCTACTTAATGACCTCTAAAGGCCATAAACCTTTCACTAAAGGTGCGTGGAAAAGTGCATGGGGCATTACTGTTTTTACCATTCTGGGCCTTTTGCTGCTGCAATTTATGGGCTACTGGCAGGAAACCATGCAGACCATTGCTCTGATCCTGGTATCGGCCCTTATTGCCCTGGTTATCGGTATACCCCTGGGCGTTTATTCTTCCCGGCATGATGCTGCCGATCAGGTTATACGACCTGTTCTTGACTTCATGCAGACCCTGCCGCCTTTTGTGTACCTGATCCCCGCTATTATCTTCTTTAGCGTGGGAAATGTACCCGGTGTGGTCGCTACCATTGTTTTTTCCCTGCCCCCGGCAGTGCGCCTGACAAACCTGGGTATACGAAATGTCCAGCAGGACGTTGTGGAAGCCTCCAGAGCCTTTGGCTGTACCCAACGGCAGTTGCTCTTTAAAGTACAGATCCCACTGGCCAAACCAACTATCCTGGCCGGTGTCAACCAGGTGATCATGCTGGCTCTTTCTATGGTGGTTATTGCCTCCATGGTAGGTGCCGGTGGTCTGGGACAGGCCGTGTATAAAGGTATTCTGAAAGCCGATATGGCCCTGGGTTTTGAGGCCGGCGTAGGAATTGTCATCCTGGCCATATTCCTGGACCGTGTCACCCAGGCACTGGGTATATCCAGGAAGCAAGTCTCTGACGAAGAGTAACCCAACACCTAGTTATAACGAATAAATTTTTATTGACTAACCAAAAAAAGGAGAAGTTGACTATGCAAAAATTCCAATTTAATGCTAAAACCATTTTCGCAGTCCTTATGGCTACTGCGGTATTGAGTTTTTCTTCCTGTAAACAAGGCGCTCAAAAAGAAGGTGCCGAGGGAGAAGAATCAGCAGCGAAAAAATCTGAACAGGTTCATATTCTATACCCCAACTGGGCTGAGGGTATTGCCTTTACCAACCTGGCTAAAGCCGCCCTCGAAGACAAGGGTTATGACATTAAGATCACACCCCTTGAGCCGGGTCCGATCTATGCTACCCTGGCCAAAGGGGATGCCGACCTGATGCTTGACGCATGGTTGCCCCATACCCACGCCGATTACTGGGAGAGATATGGCGACCAGATGGAGAAGATCGGCGAATCTTTCAGCGGTGGTACTACCGGACTGGTGGTTCCCCAGTATGTGGAAGTGAACAGCATCGCCCAGTTGAATGACCATGTAGACAAGTTTGATGGTAAGATCATCGGCATCGGTAGCGGTGCTGGTATTCACGGGAATACCGAAAAAGCCATCGAGGAATATGGTCTGGATTACAAACAGGTTACTTCTAGTGGCCCTGCCATGATGGCCAGCCTGAAGCGGTCCTATGACAAACAGGAACCCATCATCATCACCGGCTGGAAACCCCACCACATGTGGGCCGACTATGACCTGAAGTATCTCGAGGATCCTAAGGAAGTCTATCCCAAGGATGTTTGCGCTATTGTAAGCCGCACAGGATTCAAAGAGGACCGTCCTGTTCTTGCTGAATTCATGGGCAATTTCAACCTCAGTGAAACGGAACTCTATAACCTGATGGATGCCATTGAAAAGGGCGATGACGAACTCACCGCTGCCAAGCAATGGTACCAGGATCACAAAGTTATGGTTGAAAGCTGGATGCCCGACGA
>JAGXLL010000110.1 GCA_018334675.1 Bacteroidales bacterium
CTTTCAATAATTACAATACCACGGATGATCATGGTATGCACATTACCGGCATTGCCAGGGATCAAAACGGAACCCGTTATTTTATCGTAAAGAACAGCTGGTCGGATGAGGATCACATCTACGACGGCTACTTTTATGCCTCCGATGCCTATGTTCGTTACAAAACCATGGATATCATGGTACACAAGGATGCCATCCCCGAAGAGATAGCCAAAAAACTAGGTTTATAAAAGTTTTTGTTTTTTAGCAGGTTGGACTTTTCTCTGTCGCAGGGACAAAAAGACGGCTTCTTCTCCCAGTCTTGTTTACCAAGTTTGATGAGGCGTTGGGTGAGTCTCACAACATCCTGAAAGTGTACATTATATTCCATGGCAAATCAAAGGGGATCTTCCAGGCCCCGGGCAAAGGTTTCGGGATGTTTAAAGAAGGATAGAAGCTTCGTGGTCTCAGGAACGGGGGTGGTGTTCGATGATGGTTTCGCGCAGATAGGTACGATCCAGATGGGTATATGTTTCGGTGGTAGTAATTGATTCGTGGCCCAGCATCTCCTGGATGGCCCTCAGGTCAGCACCTCCTTCAATAAGGTGTGAGGCAAACGAGTGTCTGAAGGTATGGGGGCTGATGTTTTTATTGATGTCCGCCTTTTCAGCCAGCTTCTTGACGATGACAAACACCATGACGCGTGTGAGTTGCTTGCCCCGGCGGTTGAGGAAAAGAATGTCCTTGAAGCTGTCTTCGATGTGCAGATGCTGGCGGTCTTGCAGGTAATGTTTGATTTCGCGGATGGCTTTCTGACTGATGGGGATCAGCCTTTCCTTGTTGCCCTTGCCGATCACCCGGATGAATCCTTTGTTGAAATAAAGGTTGGAAAGGCGCAGGTAGATCAGCTCCGAGACCCTCAAGCCACAACTGTAAAGCGTCTCCAGAATAGCTTTGTTCCTTTGTCCTTCCGGCAGGCTTAGATCGATCGACCCCATGACCTGGTCAATCTCATCCAGGGTGAGTATCTGGGGCAGTCGCCGTCCAATTTTAGGCGATTCAAGAAGCTCCGTGGGATCCTTTTCTATATAGTTCTCTATAAGTAAATATTTAAAAAAGGCTTTTATACCTGAAATCACCCTGGATTGCGTGGTCGGGCTCATGCCCAGCTCATTGATCCAGTGCAGAAAATCCTTCAGGTGGTTGAAATCGATTTGCGTGGGATAAAGAGCCTCTTTTTTAGCTGCCAGATATTCCCTCAGTTTCTTGATATCGTTTTGATAAGCACTGACTGAGTTGCTGGACAAGGATCTTTCCAGTCGCAAGAAATTTACGAACCTTTCTATGGAAATTTCCCAGCTAATCATAAATATTTAACGCCAATGTGAATCAAAATACTATGCTATATATTATTTTTGCTAAAATACAAAATAAAAAATTTTCCATGAAATTTCAAATCATCAACGGCCCGAATCTCAACCTGGTTGGAAAGCGCGAAAAAGAAATTTACGGTGATATATCTATGGATGATTATATCAAATTGCTGAGGGAACATTTTAAGGACATGAGCCTGGAATATTACCAAAGCAACGTTGAAGGAGAGATTATCGACAAGATCCAGCAAGCGTCCGGCGATTTCGACGGCCTGGTGATCAACGGCGGTGGCTATACCCATACCTCGGTATCCATTCCTGATGCCATTGCCTCGGTTTCTCTTCCGGTGGTGGAAGTACACATATCCAACATTTACCAGAGAGAATCCTTTCGTCATACCTCATTCATTGCGCCGGTATGCGATGGATCCCTCGTCGGGTTTGGGCTGGATGGTTATCGTTTGGCCATTGAGGCTTTGCGCATGATACATACCCAGCAATTCAGATAATCATATAAAGAAACACATATGCCCAAGACAAAAATAGTAGCGACCATTTCGGACCGCAATGCCGACGAGGCCTTTATACGGTCCCTATACGAAGAGGGAATGAATGTGGTACGTTTGAACACGGCCCATCAAACTGTGGATCAGACTCTAAAAGTGGTTGAAGCCACCCGGAAGGTATCGGATAAGATTGCATTGTTGCTGGACACCAAGGGACCTGAGGTACGAACCACCCAAACCGACCAGGATATTCAGGTAAACCAGGGAGATGAGATTAGGCTGGAAGGTAATCCGGAAGCTTTCTCCTCGCCCGAATGTATCAACCTGACCTATGAGAAATTTGCCGACGATGTTCCAGTGGGCAGTCTGGTATTGATCGACGACGGAGAGGTGGAGTTGACTGTAAAAAGGAAAGAGGGAAATCAGCTGGTTTGTGAAGTAAACAATTCCGGGCTGGTGAAGTCGAGGAAGAGTGTCAATGTACCCAATGTAACTTTACAGCTTCCTTCAGTCTCGGAGAAAGATTATCATTACATTCAATTCGCCATCGAGCAGGATCTGGATTTCATTGCCCACTCTTTTGTCCGGTGTAAGGAAGATGTGATGGCCATTCAGAAGGTTCTGGATGAGCACAACAGCGGCATCAAGATTATTGCCAAGATAGAGAATCGGCAGGGTGTGGACAATGCCAATGAGATTCTGGATGTGGCATATGGCATCATGGTTGCCCGGGGCGACCTGGGCATTGAAATACCCTATGAAAAGATCCCCGGTATCCAGCGTAGCTTGATCCATACCTGCATCGATCGCCGCAAACCGGTTATTATTGCCACACAGATGCTCCATTCGATGATCAACAACCCCAGGCCTACCCGTGCTGAGGTCAATGACGTGGCCAGTGCTATCTATAGTAAGACTGATGCCATCATGCTCAGCGGAGAGACAGCTGCCGGCAGATACCCGGTGGAATCGGTGCGTACCATGGCCAAGGTAGCCAAAGAAGTAGAAGAGTGCAAGGAACCTTTTAATGACATCGAAGCCAAGGTGATCAACAATCAGGTAACGGCTTACCTGTGTAAGTCGGCTGTTAAGGCCGCCATACGGCTGGAGGCGAAAGCGGTGATATCTGATACCACCTCGGGAAAGACCATCCGGAGCCTGGCGGCCTACCGGGGCCAGAAACCTGTGTATGCACAGTGCTATTCAAAGCGAACCATGCGCGAACTGCAGCTTTCCTATGGTGTGCGTTCCGATTATATGAGTCCACGCGATACCTCCTATGAGTTTCTCAAGGAAGCCATCAAAAATCTTAAAGCCAATTATGACTTCACCGATCAGGACCAGGTGGTGGTAACGGCAGGCAATTTTGGCCGGAACTTTGGAGTCACCTATATTGAGATAGGTACCATTGAGAATCTGTTGGGCCATGTAACACTCGACGAGAAAACAGATAGATAATAAATTGTCTAATTGTTAGATTAGGCTAAGGCTAAGGCTAAGGCTGAGGAAGAAGAACACATTGTCTGATTGTCTGATTGTAATGTTAGGCTAAGGCTGAGGCTGAGGAAGAAGAACAAATTGATTAATTGTCGAATTGTAATAAAAGGCTGAGGCTGAGGCTAAGAAAATGGGTTTGAATGCGGGACGGTTAAAAACCATAAATCGTAAAACCCCCATCCACGCTAATGGTTTGGCCGGTGATGAAGCGCGCTGCAGGCATACACAGGAAAGCCACCAGTGAGGCCACGTCTTCAGGTTCTCCCACCTTCCCGAGCGGTGTTCTGGATATCACCTCTTCATAGTAAGCAGGATTGTTCAATACCGTGTTGGCCAGCGGGGTTTTGATGTACCAGGGAGCCACGGCATTCACCCGTATTGCGTCGCCAGCCCATTCAGCGGCAAGGTTTTTGGTAAGCTGGATCATAGCGGCTTTGGTCATACCGTATATGGAACCCGTTCGAAGGTGTTTCACACCGGCCACCGAAGAGATATTGATCACATTGCCGCCTCCTGCCTTTTTAATCAATGGATAGGCCTTCCGGCTAAGCTCAAAGGTTGATGTAAGATTGGTTTGAAGGATCTGTTCATATTCCCCTGGCGAATAATCGACGGTTTTTTTGCGTATGTTCATTCCCACGTTGTTCACTAGGATATTGAGTTTACCCCAGCGCTCCTGTAGCTGACTGATCAATTTTCCAGGGGCATCGGGCTGGCTCATATCCTGGGTGATACCGGTAAGCTGATCGCCGTATTCCCCTTCCATCTTTCGTATATCTTCGACTGAGCGGGATACCACACAAACGTGTGCTCCAAAATCCATTAGTTCTTTGGCGATAGCAGCTCCTATACCTTTGGTCCCACCGGTGATAAGGGCAGTTTGATTCTCAAGGGTCCATCTTTCTTTATTCATGGTCTATTTTTTTATGGTGATTGTACCTGTACCTTTTTCAGTAAACCTTCCGATGATCCGGGCTTGTCTTAGGGACGCATCTCTAAGTTGATCCAGCACCTGTTGCTGATATTCGGGAGGCAAAGCGAAGAGCAGACCCCCGGATGTTTGTGCATCGCACAGGATCAGCCTTTGTGTATCGGATACCCGTTCGCTCCATCTTAAATGTTCCTGCAGATAACTCAGGTTATCGCGCGTGCCTCCCGGTATAAGGTTGGCACTGGCATGTTCCCATGTTCCATCGATCAGTGGAATGCTGTCGGCATATATTTCTGCATTGATGGCTCCGGCATGGGTCATCTCGTGGAGGTGTCCCATCAGTCCAAATCCGGTAACGTCGGTGCAGGCATGAACCGGGAAAAGGCTCATTACCTCTGCAGCGGAGCGATTGAGTTCGGCCATGATGGAGGTGAGCTGTTTTTGTTGTTGATCGGTGGCCAGCCCCCTTTTTACCGCTGTGGAGAGTATGCCGGTGCCAATGGGTTTGGTGAGCAGGATCAGATCACCTTCCTGTGCCCCGGCATTGGTTAGGATGCCATTGGGAGGCACCCGGCCGGTGACTACCATGCCATATTTGGGTTCATGATCTTCTATGGTGTGGCCTCCCAGGATGCTGATGCCCGCTTCGCGGGCTTTTTCCCGGGCTCCGAGCAATATTTCCTGTAAGGTGGACATGGGCAGGCGTGAAGACGGAAAACCAACGATGTTCAGCGCAAACAGCGGTTGAGCCCCCATGGCATATAGGTCGCTCAGGGCGTTGGCAGCGGCAATGGCCCCAAAATCATAAGCATCATCCACCACAGGGGTGAAGAAATCCAGGGTCTGTACGATAGCCGTGTCCTGTGATATCTTATACACCGCGGCATCGTCGGAATAGCGTGTGTCGACCAATATATTGGGATCCTCTGTCACCGGTATCTCCCTCAGGATTTTCTCCAGCTCCTGGGGCCTGAGCTTGCAAGCGCATCCCATGCCCTGGGTATAGCGGGTCAGGCGAATTCCGGAGGCATCTTCCTGAACCTTCTCTTTTCCGGAGGTAAGGGCCTGTGCTGCCTTTATGATGATTTGTGCTGCCTGGTCAATCTCCTCCCGGGTGGTCTTCCTTCCCGTTGAGAAACGAAGGGTTCCCATAGCGTGGTATTCATCCAGTTGGATGGCTTGCAGGACCGTGGACACATCCACCTGATTGGCATGGCAGGCTGCTCCTGCCGAGGCGGCAATGCCTTTGTCGGCAATATCGTTCAGCAAAAGGTTGGCCTCAATACCTGGAAAACTCGCGGATAAGGTGTTGGGCAAGAGGCTGGAAGGGTTTCCGTTCCATTTGATCTGCGGTAATGCCTGGAAGAGCTGCTCGCGGAGGTGGTCACAGGTAGCACGCATCTGTTCCATGTTCTCTTTCATGTCCCTGGCAGCTATCTCACAGGCCTTGCCCAGACCTACAATTTCAATGACATTCTCCGTGCCGGCCCGCAGATTCCTTTCATGATCAGCTCCATGCATCATCTTTTCCAGCTTCACCCCTTCGCGGATAAACAAAGCTCCAATGCCTTTGGGTGCATAAAGCTTATGGCCCGCAATGGAGAGCATATCCACCCCCAGTGCACGCACATCAACAGGGATCTTACCCGTCGACTGAGCCGCGTCGGTGTGGAAAAGGATTCCGTGATCCTCTGTTATCCGGGCCAGTTTGTCAATCGACTCAATGGTACCGATCTCGTTGTTGGCATGCATGATGGAGACCATAATGGTCCGGGATGTTATGGCCTCCC
>JAGXLL010000111.1 GCA_018334675.1 Bacteroidales bacterium
GATATAGATTTCAAATCCATTAAAACCAAAAAATCAGGACAAACTTCATTTTTCTTGTACCTGGTGTATTTCTGTTGGGAGTTTTTTCTCCTGGTGAATGAACAATGATCCCTTCCACCATTTCATCCTCCCTTCTAAGAGAAAGGGGATATACAACCCCATCCCTACAGATTTAATACAGAATCTTAAATTACTTTAACCTCCGCAATATGCCGTTTACCTCTGGTCCTGCACAAAAGGCAACCCGGTTAAACCAAATTTTTAGCTCCTAAATTGTAACTCCTGGAAAAATTTTGTGTCCCATATAAAAATGTAACCAATTATGACCTACTCTGCATTATCGCGGTGCCTGAATGGATAATCCATGGGTGGGTTTTAGAAAAATACATATTCAGTGGAAATCCAAATTGATCAGTTAACAAAGGTATACAGCAAAGACTTTTATGCCCTGAAGGAAATTTCATTGTCGATCAGCCATGGAATGTTTGGTCTTCTCGGGCCCAATGGGGCCGGTAAGTCTACCCTTATGCGCATTCTTGTTACTCTTATGAGGCCCACCAGGGGCAGCATACATATCGATGGCAAAGACATACATAAGCACCGAAAAGAGGTGCGGAAAATGATCGGCTACCTCCCGCAGGATTTTCGCTTCTTCTCCAAGCTTAAAACATGGGAGTTTCTGGATTACTCAGCGGCTTTATCCGGTATAACCAATAAAAAGAAGCGGGATGAAGCGGTCGATCAGATGCTTGAGGAAGTAGGTCTTTACGATGCCCGGGATCGACAGGCCGGAAAACTCTCCGGAGGAATGAAACGCAGACTGGGAATAGCCCAGGCCCTGATCAACGATCCCCGTCTAATCGTAGTGGACGAGCCCACCACCGGCCTCGACCCCGATGAGAGAATCCGGTTCCGCAACCTGTTATCGAAAATCTCCGGCGAAGACCGCATCATCATTCTCTCCACCCATATCGTAGCCGATATCTCCAGCACCTGCAACCAGATGGCCCTTCTCAACCAGGGAAACCTTGCCTATCAGGGCACCCCGGAGGAATTGGTTAATAAGGCCAGGGGAAGCGTTTGGAAAGTCATTCTTACCACCCCCGAACTGGAAAAGGTCAAGGAGCAGCACCCGGTTATTTCAACCGTCATGATGGAAGAAGGGTGGGAAGTGATACTTGTGGCCGACGATCTGGCCGGATACCCGGGAGAAAAGATAGAACCCGACCTGGAGCATGCCTATGTGCATTTTATGGACAGGGAATTGAATGAATATATGTTAGCCGACTTTTAACAACCTTTGTTATGTCCTCAATCAGAAACATCAACACAGTGGCCCGGTTTGAATCAAAAAACCTGATGCGAAGCTGGTTCCTGCGCATTTTTGCCATCATTGCCCTGTTGGTGCTGACTCTTTTTAATATTGCCGTTTCTCAGCAAGATTTTTCTCCCCGCATATTCCGGGGACTACCCACCAACATCCCTTATGCCACCCTATTGATTTTTAATGTCATACAGGCAATCATCGCCGCCTTCCTTGCCACCGACTTCATGAAGCGCGACAAGAAACAGGATACAGCCGAGGTGATATTCGTGCGTCCCATATCCAATGGCGAATACATATGGGGAAAGATTTACGGCAACCTCAGGGTTTTTTTGGCACTGAACGTAATTATACTGATCATCCCTTTGATATTTACCCTGGTCACCAGTGATATGACTTTTGATCCGCGGGGCTACGGTCTCTATTTTGCCCTGATATCCATTCCCACCCTTTTATTCATCTTTGGTCTTTCCTTTTTCCTGATGGCCTGGATCAAAAATCAAGCCGTTGTTCTATTGATATTGTTGGGATATATTGCCCTCACCCTCTTTTACCTGAGCGATAAATTTTATTACATTTTCGATTATATGTCGTTTAATATTCCGATGATCTGGTCGGAATTCACAGGTCTTGCAAATTCCTCGCGGATCATAATGCACAAAGGGCTCTACATTTCCCTTGGCATCTCCCTGGTGTTCTTTACTGTGCTGCTTATGAAACGGCTGCGTCAATCTCATTCCAACTATATTTTTTCTATTACCGGGGGCATTCTTTTTCTGGGTATAGCAACATGGCTGGCTGCCAATCATGTGGAAAAAGAGCTCGATATGAGAAATTTCAGGGAAAGAATGATTAACCTGAACGACCAATACTTGCAGAAGAAACTGCCTGCCGTCGGCAGGTACAACCTGGAGCTGCAGCACAAAGGCAGGCAGGTTCAAATGAAAGCGGAGATGATGGTTCACAATCCGGGTAACGAAGCACTGGACACCCTGCTCTTTAGCCTAAATCCGGGTTTTAACCTGAAAACATGTTACATCAATGATCAGGAAAGCCAATATCTTCGGAAAGATCATCTTATTATCATCGAAAAAAACCTGGCTGCCGGCGATTCGCTCCGATTAACCCTACAATACGGCGGGCGCCCGGATGAGCGGGTTTGTTATCTGGATGTTCCCAACCAGATCCTCTTTCGGGGAGAACATCAGACCCTTTTTCGGGTTCCCAAAAAGTTCAGCTTCATCCGTTCCGATTACCTGATGTTCACCCCTGAACTGCTGTGGTATCCGATAGCCGGCACCGGCTTTTCCTCCAACAATGTAGCCGGGTTCCGGAAGAATTTTTCCCGCTATAAACTCAATGTCACTCCTTCCAGGGATATGACCGTATTGAGCCAGGGAAAAGCCAGCCGGAGCAACCAACAGTGGATCTTCCGTCCCGAACAGCCTCTGTCCTGCATGTCGGTCATTGCCGGCCATTACCGGCGTGATTCGCTTACCGCTGATGGCATCACCTATAGCGTCTATTACAAAGAAGGCCACGACTTCTACCGGCCCTTCTTCAATGACATTCAGGATACCATACCCTCTATCATTGCTGATGTGATGGGCGACTATGAGGCGGAACTGCACCTGGACTATCCCTTCAGCGAGCTGTCTATTGTGGAGGTGCCGGCACATTTCTATACCTATAAAAAGAATTTCACCCTGGCCAATGAAGGCTCTTTGCCTGGGATGGTGCTGTTGAAGGAGCGGGCTTATACCCTGAACGGTGCTGATTTTGCCCGGGCCAGCAAACGCTCCAGGGAACGCCGTGATGCGGATCAAACCGCCGAGCAGATGAAGGCGGACTTGTTTCGCCGGTTCATTCATTCCAACTTTATTGAAGGTCAGGACTACCGGATGGGGTGGTTCGGAGGCAGTGATGTGACCGGCAACACCAAGATTTTCCCCAATTTTGTCTCCTACTGCAACGATTTTGGGGTAAAAGAGCTTCCCGTGATGAATCCCGTATTGGAACGTTATATCGATCGCCGCAGCGCCGAAGATAACAGGCGCCGTTTTTTCAGAAACGAGGGCATGGGCGACAAGGAACGGGCCAACCTGTTGCTGCAGGAACAGTCTTTTGCCGAACTCATGAGCGATACCTCACACTTTGTCCGACTCAGTGATGTGATCGATGTGAAAGGCGAATATTTCATCGACCTGATGAAACATTATGCCGGGTCCAATGATTTTGATGAAGTGCTGGATAGCTTCATCGTGGCCACCCGTTATCAGAACAACACGGGTGAGGTGTTTCTGGATTTCATGAATCACCGCTATCAGGTCAACACCCGGGAGCATATGAACAACTGGCTGTATTCCAGGGAAGTACCTGGCTTTTTGTTCCGCAATGTGAAAGCATTTTCCTATTACGATAACGAAAACCTGAGGTACCAGGCGGAGGTCAGTATCACCAATACAGGCAAGCGCATGGGCATAGTGGAATTGAACATGCGCATCGGTCAACGCAGAAACAGCAGTTTATCCGAGGAGAAGACCGTGATCCTACAGGCCGGTCAGAGTAAACGGGTCGGTGTAACCGTAGGGGAAAAACCTTCCATGCTGATGGCCAACACCCTTGTATCTTCTAACCTGCCGTCAACACTTCGGTTCCCTTTACGGGACATAGAGGAAGATCAAGCTGCAGATGGCGGAGAATTTGTGCGGGAAACGGAACCTCCCTCTGATGAGAAAGGCACCATCATTGTAGACAATGAATCGCCCTCCTTTCGGGTGCTCGCCCCCGAAAAAGCCACCAAGCTCAGAGACCTGATCCGGAAAGGACGCGATGGCAGCGAGTACACCGATGTCAGTCCCTGGCGGCCTCCGGAAGAATGGCAAAAAGCCATAGACAATAAATTCTACGGGGATGTCAGGTTATCCGCATCTTATGTTCGATCCGGCAAGGGTGAGCAGAAAGCCATCTGGATGGTTCCCATTGAACGTGCAGGACACTATGAGGTGCAGGCCTATGTGTCGGATGCAGGCCTCAGACCGAGATGGCGCCGCCGGGATAGAGAGGAGAATAAGAAGAAGACCTACCGGTATCAAATCATCCATGATGACGGCCAGGAACAAGTAGAAGTGGATGTAACAGAGTACCGGGGGGATTGGGTCCGGCTGGGCGAGTATTATTTCTCACCGGATTCAGCCAGGGTGCAAATATCCAATCAGTCCGAAGCACGATCTGTAATAGCCGATGCCGTTAAATTCATTCGAAAATAACTGACTATGTTTCAAAGAACCCTTATTTGGATTTTGTTGTTTCTGCCGGGAGTATTTGCCCATTCCCAGGAGGTGCTTACCCTCGATGAATCGTTGGAAGTGGCCAACCAAAACAGTCCGGACGTGAGGAAAAGCCGGTTGAACCGCCAGCGAAGCAAGAGCTTCCTGGACGCCCAGCGGGCCTCGCTGAAGACCAATTTCAACCTTTCGCTCGATCCCTTCAACTATTCGCGGGAAGAAACGTTTTACGAGTCCCTATCCCAGTGGCAAACTACCGAGACCTACTCCACCATGGCCAATTTCAGTATATCACAGCCCATTGCCCTGACCGACGGAGTGGTATCATTGAACAACCGGATCGCCTGGCAACAATCCACCAGAGAGGCAGGTCCCCAGCTAAACGAAGACATTGCTTTCTCCAACAACCTGTTCCTGCAATACAACCAGCCGCTGTTCACCTACAACGAAACCAAACAAAACCTGGAAGAACTGGAACTGGATTACGAACGATCCGACATCCAGTATCGCTTGCAGAAGCTGAGCACCGAAGTGCAGGTGACCAAAAATTATTACAACCTGTATGCCTCCCAGATGGCCCTGGAGATCTCCCGGGAGGAATTGGAGAATCAGCAGGAGAATTACCAGGTGGTTCAAAACAAAGTAGACGCGCAGCTCCTGGCCCTGGAAGAGTTGTACCAGGCGGAAGTGAACCTGGCTTCAGCCCGATCACAGGTATATACCCGCGAAGTCCAGCTTCAGAACGCCAAAGATCAGTTCAAGCAGCTCATCGGTATGGACCTGGACAAAAAATTCAGGGTTGCCCTGGATATTAAGATCGACTCGGTGGAGATCAATATGGACAAAGCCATTCAGAATGCCCTGGCCTCCCGGCTGGAGATCCGCAACCGGGAAATTGAACTTCAGAATGCCAAATTCAACCTGATCGAAACCAGCGACCAAAACAAATTCAAGGGCAATGTTTCGGTTTCATTGGGCATACAAGGGGTAGACAAAAATTTTGCCGACATGTATGATGTACCCACCACCAGCCCCACCATTTCCCTCCATTTCAACGTGCCAATATGGGATTGGGGGGCACGCAAGGCCCGCATCAAAGCAGCAAAACTGAACGTCGAGTCCAATAAGATCGATCTGAATGAAGAATCCAAAACCATCAACCTGGGTATACGTCAAACCATAAGAAATCTCAGGAATTACAAGAACCAAATTGAGATTGCCAGAAAAAACGAAGAAAACGCACGACTCACCTATGAGATCAACCTGGAGCGATACAACAACGGCGATCTGACCGGGATGGACCTTCAGCTTTATCAAAACCAGCTGAGCCAAAAGAAGATGGACCTGACAACGGCCCTGATAGATTATAAGATGGAGCTGCTGAACCTGAAGATGCAAACCCTTTACGACTTCATGGAGAACGAGCC
>JAGXLL010000035.1 GCA_018334675.1 Bacteroidales bacterium
AGTTCCAGGTACTCCCCGATCTTACCCTCAGCACCGGCCTGGTGGTCTCCCGCCAGTATTTCACTACCCGCAAGCAAAGCCGGGGACTCACCAGTTATCTGAGTGCAAACTCCAGCTACAGCCGGACGGACGAACTTGCTCAATTTGATGGGAGCCTCATGGATGGGGTTTATCCTCAATTCCAGGACGTCAGCAATAAGGTGAAGCTGATTGGACTCGATGTACCGGTGAACATAGAGTACCGCATCAATAAAGTATCCCTTTCCGCCGGCATCTCATCGTTTACTTACCTTCAGGAAAAATACCGCCACGACTTCACCAGCAATTATGTGGTTTATGAGTATGATACGGAGAACAACATTGTGGGCACCAATAAAGTAGCTCAGAATGAGTCAGTCAGCGAGACCTATAATCCCCTTGGTAAGATGGATCTGGCCAGTGTGCTGAATCTTGCGGTGGGGTATCATTTTGATGTGGGACAAACCCGGCTGGTGGTAGAGCCTTTCATGAAACATCCCCTGGGTGATCTGGCCAGCCGGGATATCCGTTTCGGCGCCAGAGGGATAAGGATAAGAGTGGGGTTTTGAACGCCACGTCAGCGTCGACACCCCCTTTCAGCGCTTAGCATTCCCCCTTTCAGCGCTAAGCGTCTCCAAGAGCGCTAAGCGCTGAAAAGGGGGAAGGGGGGAGTAAACTTATCACGCCGGCGGGGCCATGAACTGCGGGCCCACAGGTTTGGTGATGGTCTCCTGCAGGATCTGATCGATCTGCTGCATGGCATCCTTTTCGATCTTCCAGCCGTATACCTCGTCGATCCCTTCCAGCTGATCGGGTTTTCTCAATCCCCACAAGGCTATGTCGGCGCCTTTATCCAGCACCCAACGCACAGCCAGATCCCGAACCGTTTTGTTGTAATTTTTTCGGGCGAACTCGTCCAGCTTGCTGGCAGCTTCCAGGTACTGGCCAAAACGGTTGGAATGGAACTTAGGATCCACCTTGCGGATGTCATCCCCCTCAAACTTACGGTCCCGGGTCATCCTTCCGGAAAGCAGGCCACGGCAGAGTGCGCCGTAGGTGAGGGTTTTGATGTCATTTTCCTTGCAGTAAGGCATGACCTCCTTTTCAATATCCCGTTCAAAAAGGTTATAAGGGGGTTCCAGGATATGCAGGGGAGCTGTTTGCCGGAACTCATCCATCTGTTCCGGTGAATAATTGCTTACGGCAATGGAACGGATCTTGCCTTCATCCATCAGCTTCTGGAGGGCTTCAGCCGTTTCACTGAAATCGACCCGGTGGTCGGGCCAGTGGATCATGTACACATCCAGGTAATCGGTATCCAGCCTTTTGCGGGAATCTTCCACCTCGCGCAGGATATAATCCCTGCTGCTGTTGCGCCATACTTTGCCCTTTTCATCCCATTCCACACCAACCTTGGTGACCAGCACCAGGTCATCGCGGTTGCCATGTTCCCGGATGGCCTTGCCGACGATCTTCTCTGAGGTGCCAAAACCGTATAAGTCAGCGGTGTCTACCAGGTTGAGGCCGCGGTCGAAAGCTTCACGCAGGGTCCTGATCGAGACTTTTTCATCCGTGCCGCCCCACATCCATCCACCGATGGCCCACGTTCCAATACCGATTCGGTTGACCTTGTGTGGCAGGTTGTGTAGTTTTATCGTTTCCATAAAAGCATTGGTTTTGAATTATTTGACTTTGATTTATTGGCTTTATGTTTATCTGTGTAAAAACACGTACGAAGATACAATTGTTCTTGGGAATGATTGTAAGTTATAAGCGAACTTATAAGCGCTTAGCGTAGCGCTAAGCGGTAAAAAAACCGCTAAGCGCTGCGCTTAGCGCTGGTCAACGCTTAGCGCTGGTCAACGGAACGTCTTGCTATTTCTCCTCAGAAAATTATCTTTGCACCTCCGCCCTGAACCCATGGAATGTATGGAATGCAGAAAACATTGCGGGGCTTGCTGTGTCGCCCCGTCCATCAGTTCACCTATACCCGGGATGCCGGAGGGCAAACCTGCCGGGGTACCGTGTATTCATCTGACCGATGTGTACCTGTGTGCTCTTTTTGGTAAAGAAGAGCGCCCGGAAGTGTGCAAAGGTTTTGCTGCAGAACCTTCCCTGTGCGGAGAAAGCCGCGATCAAGCCCTGGCCAACCTGTGGTGGCTCGAGTCGTACTGTAAATCCTGATTCGTGGTTGTATGCTAACAAACCGGAATATACCTTGCAGATAAAACAAATATAGGCCCAAACGGATTGCTGAAAGCCCGGATTAATAAAGACCATCCGTCATGAGAAATATGGCAGCATCATCAGGGTCCACTTAATGTACCGCGAACTCTCATCCATTAGGGAGAATAATGTAAAACCAGATCCGGTTATCTTCTAATCAGAAAAAAGTTTTTAGTTTTAAGGCTTAAAATTTTTAGGAACTGTACTATGAAGAAGATTCTACAGAAGCTGTTCACGAAATTTTTGAATGTAGTAGAAAAAGTAGGTAATGCCTTACCGCATCCGGCCACCCTGTTTGCTCTTTTCGCCCTGGCGGCCCTGTTGATTTCAGGGATAGGTCACTGGCTGGGATGGTCGGCTGTCCATCCGGGCACGGAAGAAGTGATCGAGCCGGTCAACCTGCTTTCCAAGGAGGGGCTCAATAAGATCATACTGAACCTGGTCACCAACTTTACCAGTTTTGCGCCCCTGGGCATTGTACTGGTGGCCATGTTGGGTATTGGCATTGCAGAAGGAAGCGGTTTGATAGGAGCGGTGATCCGGGCCCTGGTGCTTTCTTCTCCCAAGAGGCTGTTAACTTTCGTTATCGTGCTGGCCGGCATCCTTTCCAATCTGGCCAGCAATGTGGGATATGTGCTGCTGGTGCCTTTGGCCGGGGTGATCTTTTTGGCGGTCAAGCGGCACCCGATAGCGGGTATGGCTGCTGCTTTTGCCGGTGTGTCGGGAGGTTTCAGTGCCAATCTGGTGCTGGGCTCCATCGATCCGATGCTGGCCGGCCTCTCGCAGGAGGCTGCCCGCATCGTAGATGCCAGCTATGTGGTCAATGCCACGGCCAACTATTTTTTTATGATCGCATCGACCTTCATTATTGCCATAGGAGGGACATGGGTCACGGAAAGGATCGTGGTTCCCAGGCTGGGCACCTATCACCATGAAGGCGAGCAGGAGGAGCTGGAGCGGCTCTCGCCCCTTGAAAAGAAGGGCTTATTAGGTGCATTCGTTGCTTTCCTGGTCATCGCCGGCCTGATACTTTGGGGTATGATACCCGAGGACGGCATCTTGCGCGGACCCGATGGCGGTATACTCAATTCCCCTGTGCTGAAAGGGGTGGTTACCATTATCTTTATCATATTCGGCGTCACAGGGCTAACTTATGGCATCATCACCAGAAAATACACCAGCGATGAACAGGTGATGAAGGGGATGAGCGAGACCATGAAAACCCTGGGTATGTATATTGTACTGGTCTTTTTTGCTGCACAATTTGTGGCTTATTTTAAGTGGAGCAACCTGGGCATGATCCTTGCCATTTCCGGGGCCAAAGGCCTGACAGCATTAGACCTGGGCGTTATTCCCCTGATGATCCTGTTTGTGATCCTGTCGGGAGGCATCAACATGCTGATGGGCAGTGCCTCGGCCAAATGGGCCATTCTGGCGCCCATCTTTGTGCCGATGTTCATGTTCCTGGGTTTCTCACCCGAGCTCTCACAGGTAGTATACCGCATCGGTGACAGCGTTACCAACATCATATCGCCGATGATGAGCTTCTTTGCCCTTATTATTGCTTTCATACAGAAATACGATCCCAAAGCGGGCATCGGCACCATCATATCTACGATGTTACCCTATACCATCGTTTTCTTTATTTCCTGGGTCCTCCTGCTGGTGGCCTGGATACTGCTGGGATTGCCGCTGGGCCCGGACGCGGGACTTTATTATTCGATGTAGAATGGAAGAAGGCACGCTGAACAACTACAATCCGTTGATCTGATAAAGGAAATAACAGGATGCTATGATCTATCTGGACAATGCGGCAACAACACGGCCTTTTGACGAGGTCATAGATGTGATGGGCAAAGTGATGCGGGAAGACTTTGCCAATCCTTCCTCGTTGCATCATCTGGGAGTAAAGGCCGAGGAGGTGATGGTGGAGTCCCGGAAGATCCTGGCCGGCGCCCTGCAGGTCGACCCCGGTGAGGTTTACTTTACATCCGGCGGTACCGAGACCAACAACCTGGTGGTCAAAGGAGCAGCCCAAGCTCATCGAAAGCGGGGCCGTCATATCATCACCTCGGCCATCGAGCATAAATCGGTGCTGAATACCATGCATGCACTTGAGCAGGAGGGCTATGAGGTGACCTATGTTCCGGTGGACTCCGAGGGCCTTGTGGATCTTCAGTTCCTGGAAGAAGCCCTGCGAGAGGATACCATCCTGGTGAGCATCATGCATGTGAACAATGAGACGGGAGCCATACAGCCAGTAGACCGGATAGAAGAGATCCTCCGCAAGCATCATCCCAAGCCCCTTTTTCATGTAGATGCCGTGCAGTCGTTTGCCAGGATTCCCCTGCATCCCCATCACTCAGATATTGATTTGCTTACCCTGAACTCTCATAAGATACATGGCCCCAAGGGAATAGGTGCATTGTTCAAGCGGCAGGGTGTAAACCTTGCTCCCTTGTTGGATGGTGGAAAGCAGGAGGGAGGTTTGCGTTCCGGAACAGAGAATTTGCCGGGTATAGCCGGTTTCGCCAGGGCTGCTCAGCTGAATTTTGAGAATATATTTGAAAGACAAAATCATATGAGCCATCTGCGTTACATGCTCCGGGCCAGGATGGTGGAAGCTTTTGATCAGGTGGTGATCAACACTCCTGATGACCGTTTTGCTGCTCCCCACATCCTGAATGTTTCCTTTCCCGGCCTGCAGGGTGAAGTGCTTTTAAGAAAACTGGAAACTGCGGAAATTTATGTCTCCACAGGTTCCGCCTGCACTTCGGGTAAAAACACGCCCAGTCATGTGCTCAAAGCCATGGGCAGGAGCAAGGAGGAAGTACAGGGTGCCTTGCGCTTTAGTTTTTCTGCCATGAACCGGGAAGAAGAGTTGGAACAGGTAATGAAACATCTGGTGCCGGCGGTGGAAAAAGTGAGGAAAATGATGAGATGAGGCCAAAATACGAAACGTTCATGAATAAATAATCATTATATTAAACACGAACATGATTCGTTGCGCAGGGTAAGTTTCATGAAACCATTGAAAATATACAGATGAATGAAGGAATGAAGGAATTGTTGATCGTGAAATATGGAGAGGTAATGCTGAAGGGCAACAACCGTCCGATGTTCGTCAATGCCCTGATCCGCAATATAAATGAGGTCTTTGGCGATTCAGTCCGCTACAGGATAAGGAAGGGTCAGTCGATGCTTTACATAGAGCCTGAAGAAGGGTTTGACCTGGATCAGGCCACCAAACAGCTGCGGCGTGTTTTCGGTGTGCTCCTTTTCCATCGGGCCCTGGAAGTGGAAAAGGATCCGGAAAAGATCAAAGCCTCCAGTGTGGATTATTTTGCGAAGGCGTTGAACGGGAGCCGGTCCTTCAAGATTGAGACCCGGCGCACCGATAAACAATTTCCGCAACGTTCGCAGGAGATCAACAATCTGTTGGGGGCTCACATAGCCGATGCTTTTCCGCACCTGCAGGTGGATGTACATGATCCGGATGTCACCCTTTTTGTAAACATACGGAAAGAAGCAGCATACATCTACCGGGATAAAGAAAGAGGAGCCGGTGGTTTGCCGGTAGGTACCGGCGGTAAAGCCACTGCGCTGCTGTCCGGAGGCATTGACAGCCCCCTGGCTGCATGGCTGATCGCAAGACGAGGCGTGGCCCTGAATGCACTGCACTTCCACAGCTATCCCTATACGAGCGAACGCAGCAAGAAGAAGGTGATCGGCCTTGCCCGCCAGCTGGCACAGTATACCGGCAGAATGAATCTATACGTGTTCCCCTTTACGGGGATCCAGGAAGCCATCGCCGATCATTGCCCCGATGATCAGCTGACCATCATCATGCGACGTATGATGATGAAGGGTGCGGAGAAGATCGCCCGGAAGACATCTGCCCAGGCCCTGGTAACCGGGGAAAGCATCGCGCAGGTGGCCAGCCAGACGATGGAGAGCCTGACGGTGACAAATGCCGCAGTCGACATGCCCGTTTTCAGACCCCTGATAGGAATGGATAAGGAGGAGATTATCGACTTCACAAGACAAATAGGAACCTATAATATATCCATCGAACCCTATTCCGACTGCTGCACCATCTTTGTTCCCCGCCATCCGCAAACCAAACCTAAACTGGAAAAGATCCGGGAATCGGAAAGCCAGGTGGATTTTGACGGGATGATCGACAAAGCGATGGAAAAGGTGGAGGTGATTGAGATTAAGCCGGAAGAGGAGGCAATGATTGAATGATTGAATTGTTGAATTGTCGAATTATTATAAGAACATATAGATTATCAATAGTTTAACAATTGAACATCTTATTTCTTCCTCAGCCTTAGCCTTCGCCTTATCCTAAGCCTCAGCCAATCATTCTTCCCTGCTATATTTTCAGTTTCCTGGTTTTGATGCGGGGATTGGAACTGCCGGCTCCTGTTTGGCATGTACCGAAGCCCAGCAGGGCATAGAGAGGACAGCATTTTCGAAGGGAAGTGAAGACCAGCAGCAGCGACACGGCCAGGGAAGCATCCATCAGGTGCTCGGGAATGAACTCAACGAAATAAAGGATGAGAATGGCAGCTGCCAACAGCACCCTGATAATCCGGTCAATGCGTCCTACATTGTTCATTGATATAAGGATTTACATATTTAAATACATGCAAATCTAATGAAAATTTCCGGATACCTAATTACCAGCATTGAATAAACTTTATGCCGATAAAGCTGTTCTTCCCCGATAGGGGTAATTTCAACCCATGGATTGGACCCTCCAACGTTCAACAATCAAAACATGAGTCCACTACAAAAAGTCTGTTTAATAAAAAAACATGAATTTTTGATCGGTTAAAATTATCTCTAGCAGCGCATTCTAAAACAATGAAAGGCCTTATTCTCCAAAAAAATACTTTTCGGAGGGGGCTCAACTTACAAACCTTCAACATTCTACGGTTATCTTGCAAACTTTCAAAAATACAAATCATGGTGAGCCAAGAACTTCTGAATTTTCTGAGCGATTTAAAGAAGAACAACCACAAGGAATGGTTTCATGAACATAAACCGGTTTACAAGCAGGTACGCCGGGAATTTGAACAATATGTAGCTCTTCTGATTGCCGGTATCACTCAGTTCGACGATACAGTTAAAAGGCTGGAGCCGCGTGACTGTATTTTTCGCATCAACCGGGATATCCGTTTTTCAAAGGATAAGTCCCCCTACAAAACCAATTTTGGCGCTTATATGGCGCCAGGAGGACGAAAGGGAGGATATGCCGGATACTATTTTCACCTGGAGCCGGGAGCTTCCTTTATGGCCGGCGGGATTTATATGCCCTCGGGGCCAAACCTGAAGGCCATCCGAAAGGAGATTTATGAGCATACCGGTGAATTTCTGGAGATCCTCGATGAACCGGAGTTCAAAGAGCATTTTGACGGGCTGGATTCCATCGAGAAGCTCAAGACCGCACCACAAGGCTTTCCCAGGGATTTTGAACACATCGGCCTGCTCAACCATAAGCATTATACGGTTTCCGAGCCGCTCAGCGAGGAGTTGCTTACCAGTGAGTCTCTGACCGATCATTTGCTCTCGGCCTATGAAGCACTGTATCCTTTGAAGTATTTTTTGAATGAAGCGATAGATTTGAATAAGGGCTAAGCCTCAGCCTTATCCTTATCCTCAGCCTTACAATCACTCATCCCTCAACGAGCGGGCCGGATTCACTGCGGCGGCCAGGCGCATACCTACTTCTTTTGCCCGGTTGGTAACAGACAATGGAACGGGTTAGATTGTTACAAAAGATTCTTATTTGGCACGCTCAGGAAGGCATTATAGTTAGAGGATTCTCCTCAAAAAACCGATGTTTTTTCGCCTCTGTTTTTTATCAGATAACCTGTCAGGAAGATCACCGAGAAGCCGGCCAGGATGTAATGGGTTAGGATAAGGTGGACCAGAAATACCGCCATAAGAATGAAATTTTTGTAGATCAGACTGATAAAGAGCAGGAGCAGAAAGATCAACCCCAACAATATTTCGGGATGCTGTATGCTCAATAATTGTATGGACGGGCTGATAACGGTCCACAAACCTGCTGCCAGCAGCAGCCAAAAGGGGGCTTTCAGGCAGGATAGTAGTTTTAGGAGCACATAAGTGTTGGTGGCAGTGAGTACCAGGGCGCCGGCCAGAAATCCGGCATCGGGATCCTGTAACAGGTTGAAGAAGAGGTCGTAGAAGTAGAAGATCAATGGACCGGCAGCGAAGGGTTTTTCTATGTGACCCGGGGCGGGTTCCATAAAAGGCTGAACCAGGTTATCAGAAATTTCCAGGCCAAAAGCGCCATTGGCATGCATCACTCCGTGAACCCCGGCTGAGGCAAGGATAAAGGTCACATAAAACCAGGGTGAATGTGTGATTCGGTTCATATCCCAATATTTTCAGGCGCTGGCCCCTCCTTTGCGCAGTCTTTTTCTCTCGTGTTCATCGAGGATGATTTTCCTCAAACGGATCGACTTCGGGGTGACCTCGATGTACTCGTCCTTTTTGATGTATTCCATGGCCTCTTCCAGGGAGAATTTGGTAGCCGGGGTGATCATCACTTTATCGTCGGAGCCGGCGGCCCGTATATTCGTCAGCTTTTTTGTTTTGGTGACATTGACCACCAGATCGTCCTGGCGGGAATTTTCACCTATTACCTGACCGGTGTAAACCTTTTCGTTGGGGTCGACGAAGAAACGGCCGCGTTCCTGCAGTTTTTCAATGGAGAAAGGAATGGCCGTACCTTTCTCCATGGCGATGAGCGATCCGTTCTTGCTCTCGAGCATGTCGCCTTTCCAGGGTTCATAAGCATGGAAGCGGTGGCTGATGATGGCCTCGCCCTCGGTGGAGGTGAGGATCAGGTTGGACATGCCGATCATGCCGCGGGCCGGGATCTTAAATTCCAGGGCGGTGCGGTCGTTGCGGTTCTCGATGTTAACGATCTCGCCTTTGCGCTGGGAGACGATCTCGATGACCTTGCCGGAGAAGTCTTCCGGCACATGGATGGTTAGCAGCTCCATGGGTTCGTGCTTTTGTCCTTTTTCCTCCTTGAGGATGACCTGCGGCTGGCCCAGTTGGAACTCATAACCTTCGCGGCGCATGGTCTCCACCAGGATGGACAGGTGCAGCACCCCACGCCCGTATACGTTGAGTTTTTCAGGCGATTCGGTCTCTTCCACTTTCAATGCCAGGTTCTTCTCTGTTTCCAGGAACAGGCGTTCGCGCAAATGCCGGGAAGTGACATATTTGCCTTCCTGTCCGTAGAAAGGAGAGGTGTTGATGGTGAACAGCATGCTCATGGTAGGTTCATCAATGGTGATGGGAGTCAGCGCTTCGGGTTGCTCTTCATCGGCAATGGTATCGCCGATGTCGAAGGTCTCGGGCAGCAACACCGCCACGATCTCACCGGCTTCAATGGCATGCTTGATCTTCTCCTTGCCCAGCCCTTCAAAAATATACAGATCCTTGATCTGGGATGGCAGGATATTGCCGTTTCTTTTGACCACGGAAACCCGCATACCAGGATGGATGCTGCCCCTGGTTATCCGGCCCACGGCGATGCGCCCCAGATAGGAGGAGTAATCGAGCGAGCTGATCTGCAGTTGCAAGGTGCCGCTTTCCTGCCGGGGCGGCTCGATGTGTTCCAGGATGGTATCCAGCAGGAAGGATACATCTTTGGCTGGCTTGCGGTAATCATCCGACATCCAGCCTTCCTTGGAAGATCCGAATACCGTGGGGAAGTCGAGTTGCTCTTCGCTGGCATTGAGGTTGAACATCAGGTCGAAAACCGATTCCTGCACGGCCTCGGGCGTGCAGTTGGGTTTGTCCACCTTGTTGACCACCACGATGGGCTTGAGCCCCAGCTTCAATGCTTTCTGAAGAACAAAGCGGGTTTGCGGCATGGGCCCTTCGAAGGCATCTACCAGCAGCAACACGCCATCGGCCATGTTGAGGACCCGTTCTACCTCGCCGCCGAAGTCGGAGTGCCCCGGCGTATCGATGATGTTGATCTTTACATCCTTGTATCTAACGGATACGTTTTTCGAGAGGATGGTGATGCCCCTTTCCCGCTCCAGATCATTGGAATCGAGGATCAGATCCTGTATGTCCTGATTCTCCCGGAAAAGTTTTACCTGATGCAGCATCCGGTCTACCATGGTGGTTTTGCCGTGGTCTACATGGGCTATGAGGGCTATGTTTCTAATGTTCTGCATGATTTTTATGTTCCTTGTGAAAAAAGAGGTGCAAAGATAGGGTAAAAAGATTAGATTGTTAAATGGTTCAATTGCCAAATTGTTCAATTGTTCAATTGTTCAATGGTTAGATG
This sequence comes from Bacteroidales bacterium, assembly GCA_018334675.1. Classification (GTDB taxonomy): domain Bacteria; phylum Bacteroidota; class Bacteroidia; order Bacteroidales; family UBA12077; genus JAGXLC01. Next base: position 10,595 of record JAGXLL010000035.1, read on the forward strand.
GATAAATTGTTCAATGGTTGAATGGTTATAGGGAATATGGGGAAGGTTGAGGCTAAGGCTAAGGCTGAGGAAGAGAAAAAGGGTGGAGGAGACGGGGTCTGCCATATCCAGATTGCCTGAAGGCAGTGGGCTTGCCTATCTGCATGGAGGCTTCAGCTTCAGATGAGTCTGTCTTCAGAAACTTTAGTAAAGGCGGTAGAGTGATTTATTGGAGGATTGCCACTGTAGTTGGGGATTTTTATGGGGAATTTATACATTTGTACGAAAGGGCCGGAATCATTTAACATCCTGGTCCGGGCCCTGGCACCGATGCGAAAAGGAGGTGATTATGAGCAAGAAAAATAAGAAGAACAAGAAGAACCAAAAAGGATCGGGCGTGGTATATTCCACCGATCCGGATTTTGATTATTCATCGCACGAAAAGGAACAGGAACAGACCCTGCCGCCCCACCAGCAGGACCTGAGGGTGAGCCTGGATAAACGCCATCGCAAAGGTAAGGAAGTGACCCTGATCACCGGCTTTGTTGGATCGGAGGATGACCTGAAGGATCTGGGCAAGGAGTTGAAATCCAAGCTGGGCGTGGGAGGATCTGCAAAAAACGGGGAGCTCCTGATACAGGGAGATTTTAGGGATCAGGTGATGCAGCTTCTCGCTGATAAGGGCTATAAGGCCAAGAAATCCGGAGGTTGACCCCTTGTTTTAAAAGATAGGCAGGAGAATTTTTTTCCGGATCCTCATAATATATCGGTTTTTATTTCCAGCCGGCCCACCCGGGGTTTGAAGTTCGATTGCTTTATTCGGCTGATAATTTACATATTCGGTATGTATTATGCCGGATTGTCAAAAATTTGTACTACTTTTGCGGCTCACAAAACAGGAGTATAACACATATTGATGAATCTATTCGAAGAAGCCGGCTTGCAGGAGAGCATCCTCCATGCGATCGGCGAGATGGGCTTTGAAGAGCCTACCCCCATTCAAAAACAAGTCATTCCACAGATACTGCAATCACAGAACGATGTGATCGGTCTGGCTCAGACCGGAACAGGCAAAACAGCCGCATTCGGATTGCCGGTGATCCAGCAAACCGACACCGGCTCATCCGGTACACAGACGCTGATACTCAGCCCCACCCGCGAGCTGTGCCTGCAAATCACCCAGGAACTGAAGAACTATTCCAAATACGTCGGAAAGATCGGAGTTGTCCCGGTTTATGGGGGAGCCAGCGCCGAAGAACAGATCAGGGCGCTCAGAGCCAATGCCCAGGTTGTGGTGGGCACCCCGGGAAGGGTGCTGGATCTTCTCAAACGCAAAAAACTCAGGATATCGGGGATCAGCCGCTTGATACTGGATGAAGCCGATGAGATGTTGTCTATGGGCTTCAAGGAGGAGCTGAATGCCATCCTCGAGCAGACCAATCCCGAGAAGCAGGTGTTGCTTTTCTCAGCCACCATGCCCCGCGAAATCGCCCATATTGCCCGCAAATATATGGACCAGCCAATGGAGATATCGGTGGGCCGAAAGAATACCGGGGCGGAAAATGTGGAACATACTTATTATATGGTTCATGCCAGGGACCGTTATAAAGCCCTGCGCCGGATCGTGGATATGAATCCCAGCCTCTATGGTATCGTCTTCTGTCGTACCAGACGCGAAACCCGGGAAGTGGCAGAAAAATTGATGCAGGATGGCTACGATGCCGATGCCCTGCATGGCGATCTCTCTCAGGCCCAGCGCGATATGATCATGAAGAAGTTCCGGATGAACCACCTCAAGCTGCTGATAGCTACCGATGTGGCCGCCCGGGGTATCGACGTAAACGATCTTACCCATATCATTAACTACAACCTGCCGGACGACCCCGAGGTGTATATCCACCGCACCGGAAGAACCGGTCGTGTCGGGAAGAAAGGCCAGGCCATATCGCTGATCCATGTGAAGGAACAGGGAAAGATCCGCACCATTCAAAAAATGGTGGGAAAAACCTTTAAGCAGCAGCCGGTACCGGATGGTAAAGACATCTGCCGGAAACAGCTTTTTCACTTTATTGACCAGGTGGAAAATACACAGGTCGATGAGGAACGCATCCGGGATTTTATTCCGGGGATCCTCAAGAAACTGGAATGGCTCGACAAGGAAGAGCTGATCAAGCGTTTCGTATCCCTGGAGTTTGAACGCTTCCTTTCCTATTATGAAGATGCACCGGATCTGAATGTTCCCGCTGCCAGCAAAAAGACTGCAGAGAAACAGGGCTCCGGAAAGAACGACACCCCGGGTAAGGCCGGTCGCAGAAAGAATGCCGGTAAGCCATCATCCCATAATAAAAGGGACAAAGACATACGTTTTCAGAGATTTTTTATCAATCAGGGCAAGAAGCAGAAACTGGACAAACGGGAACTGCTTAAGCTGATCAACCAAAGCATGAACGACCGCTCCCTGGAGATCGGCAAGATCGATATACAGAACAACTTTTCCTTTTTCCAGGTGGATGCCCGGTATGAAGAGAAATTGCTCATGGCCTTCCGCAAAGCGAAGTTCAATGGCAAGGAAGTCGAGGTGAACCTGGCTAAAAGAAATGCCAAAGCTTCTCAACCAACCCAAAAATAAGGATCGCAGATACCCTTCAGGAACCCGGCCATCCTGACGGGACATCACTGTCCTCCTGGGGATAGGGCTTGAAAGTTTTTTCCGGTAGTTCTCTTATTAGAAGATCCTTCTGACCTAAAGGTTTTCCCAAAAAGATATTATCAGATCTGAAGAAATGGATATTTGGGTTTTCATTATTATTTTTGGTATGAATTTTATATTACCTATATGCTACAGGAGATATCTGCCATAGCCCAGGAACACTTTGCCGACGCCCAGGCCAGTCACCGGTGGGATCACACCCAACGGGTGTATAGGTTGTCCCAGCACATCGGAGAACTGGAGGGTGCTGATATGGAGATCCTCAAACCCGCCGCTTTGCTCCATGATATTGCCCGTGGCATGGAGGACGAGGCTAAAGGGAGTTTCTGCCATGCCCGGGAAGGCGCCCGGATGGCAGAACAGATCCTTACCGAACTGAACATAGAGCGCGAGAAGATCGGAGCTATCGTTCATTGCATCGATGCACACCGCTACCGCGATGATCGCCAACCTGAAACACTGGAAGCACAAGTGCTCTTTGATGCTGATAAGCTGGATTCCATAGGAGCAATAGGTGTGGCAAGGGCTTTTCTTTTTGCCGGGGAAACAGGAGCCCGCCTTCACAATAAAGAGGTCGTTCCGGAAAATACCAGCCCTTATAGTATTGAGGATACTGCCTACCGGGAATTCCTGGTGAAGCTCCGCTGGGTCAAAGACCAGGTGATGACCCCCACCGCCAAACAGATGGCCGAAGATCGCCACCAGTTTATGGTGGATTTCTTCGAGCGCCTCAACCAGGAGTATGACGGATTGATGTAGGTTATCCTCATATTTTGCGGCTGGTTGAAGACAGGTCTGTCCATCTTGACGGGGCTCCCCCAGGTAGTCCTTATATCCTTCGGAAATTTTTTATCCCCTGATGGCAAAGCTGTCGGGGATTTTTGTATTTTGGCCGGGGCAAGACACCTGATTGTTGGAGCTATGCCTTATATTTGCCTGAAGAAATCATCCCAAAATGTGATCAGTCCAACATCAGAAGCAAGATGGGAGGAGTGAAGGGGAAGAAAAATTGAAACGATTTTATGAGTATGCCTGATTCTGAGCGTTACAGACTCATATCCACCCTTTCCGGTGAAGCGTACCCACTGGACCGGCTGGAGGAATTTGCCGGCAGCGGGGAATCGCTGGAGGTGAGTAGGGTCTCGTCCCGGCAGCCGGAGATACACCCGGGTGATCATCTGTGGGAGCGATTTGCCGGTTTTCTGCCTTTTGATGAACCGGAGCTTTCCGTTTCTTTGGGAGAAGGTGATACACCTCTGCTTCCTTCGGGGGCTTTTCTGTCGGAATATACCGGGAGCCGGAACCTGTGGCTGAAAAATGAAACGATGAATCCCACCTGGAGTTTCAAGGACCGGGGCACGCTCACCACCATGTGGATGAGCCGGGCAATGGGAGAAAAGGTAACCGCCACCATCTCCACCGGCAACATGGGGCATTCGGTTGCCGCTTATGCGGCACGTGCCGGATTGCAGGCGGTGGTGTTCATTCCTGATTTCACTCCCCGGGAAAAGATTATGCCCATTGCTTTGCATGGGGCCCACATCATCCGGGTAAAAGCACCCGATTATGCGGCTATGAAGAAGCAGATCCTGGAGATGGCCGGTAGGCTGAATCTTCGCATCGTCTCCGGCAATGGTCCGTTGCGTGTAGAAGGGTATAAACTGACAGCTTTTGAGCTGTATGAGCAGATGAGGGGAGAGGTACCCGACTTTATCCTGGTGCCTGTCTCCGCCTGCGGACATGTTCGCGGGATATTCAAGGGATACAGGGAACTCTATGAGGCCGGGTACATTCAACAACTCCCCCGGATGGTCGTTGTTCAGGCCTCCAACAACGCACCTCTGGCCCAACCCATTCAACAGGGAAAAAGGGTGGTTATTCCCTTTACCCAGGTAGATACCATTGCAGAGGCCATCACCACGGGCAACCCCATGGGGGGTGATGAGATCATCGATAAAGCCCGTCGTTTCGACTGGCCGGCAGTAGATGTCAGCGAAGCGGAGATCCTGGAGTCCCAGGCTGCCCTGGCCCGGGCCGGGCTGTTTGTGGAGCCTGCCTCAGCCACTACCCTTTCGGCCCTGAAAAAACTTATTGGCCGCGGCACCGTAAAACCCGCTCAGAAAGTGGTGGCGATGTTGACAGGCAGCGGCTTGAAAGATTTTGACGTCTTCAGGCACCATGATCAACAGATACACGATTGTGAGCTGCATAACATGGAACGAACCCTGGAGGAGATCATGCCATAATTCCTCCGGATAAAAGGACTTAGGTACATGCGCAATAAAAGACTTTTCAGAATCCTGCTTTTTCTTGTGGTTGGCATTCTGATATTCATTTATATATACAAGGATCTGCAATTCAAAAAGATTGAGGACGCGCTGAATACCCTCGACTACAAGTGGATCGTTCTTTCAGGAATATTCGGCTTACTCAGTCACTTTATCCGGGCACTGCGCTGGAACCTGTTAATCGAGCCTCTTTCCCATAAACCCGGTTTGATCAATACCTATCTGGCCGTGCTGGTATTGTACCTGTTCAACATTCTGATACCCCGCGGAGGTGAGGTGGCGCGTTGCACGGTGATCAGCCGTTATGAGAAGATCTCCTTTACCAAGCTTTTCGGGACGGTAGTCTCTGAGCGGCTGGCCGATCTGGTGACTTTTTTTCTGATCGTTTTTGTGCTGTTGCTATGGGATGTGTCGTATTTCAGGGAGTTGCTGCACAACAACCCCAACCTGGCCAGCGGGTTGGAGGAATTTAGCAAAAATGGGGTGTTCTTTCTTGTGGCAGCAGTTGCTTTGGTAATCATTGGAGTAGTTGTGTTCCGACGTTCTCCTTCCCGTAACAAGTACAGGAATGTGGTAGGGAAGGTTTTCAGCCAGTTCCGGGAAGGACTTCAAACCATCCGCAATTCAAGTAATAAGAGCCTTTTTGTTATCTATACCCTGCTGATCATTATCCTATGGTTGATGATGCTGTATGTGGTGTTTTTTGCCTATGAGCCCACCAGCCATCTGTCTTTCCGGGTGGCGGTCATCACCTTTGCCCTGAGTTCATTTGCCTTTCTGCTTCCCATCCAGGCAGGACTGGGAGCCTGGCATTTCATCGTCATCCAGAGCCTGCTGCTTTTTGGCATCGATGTGGACCATGGGTCGGTGTTTGCCCTGGTGGCGCATACCTTCACCAACCTGATCTTTCTGGCTGCCGGCACATTGGCATTTATGCTCTTGCCAGTGGTGAACAACCGAAGGGCAAAGAGGTTGAAGTTTAGCGATGTGTAAAGAATTCAGCGCTAAGCGCTTAAAAAGCGCTAAGCGTTGAATTCTATAGAAACGCTTAATTCAGCTATTCCCTCGAAAAATTCATAATATATCTTTACCTTTAATGTTTTATGGCAAAAATATGTAATGGCAACGGGAAATTATATCTAAAACGATGGAGACATTCATGTTTTATATAAGGAGGATCGGACTGCCTGATACCCATCTTGTCAAAGCATCGGGATTTTTGTTTTGGGTGATCCTTGTCTTGTTTGCCTTTCAGCTGAAGGGGCAGGTCTTGTCGGTTTATGATATGAACACCGATCATTATCCTGTTGTGGAGGCACGCTTTCTTTACCTGGATCAGCAGGGCCGGCAGGTATTCAATATGGAGGCCGATGCCTTTGGCATCACCGAGAACGGCCGGCGGGCCCCGGTGCTGGATATTGAGAATCCCCGAAGAAGTGATCCCCGAAAGCTTTCCGTGGTGTTGGCCTTTGATGTCTCCAGTTCCATGGAGCAGGAGCGGCTGGATATGGCGCGGCAGGCCGCCCTGGAGTTTGTGGATCTGCTTCCGCTGGAACTGTCGGAGTGTGCCATCTCCAGCTTTGATCATCTGAACTACCTGAACTGCGATTTTACCCATTCGCAGCAGCGTCTTCGGCAAGCCATCGATTCGCTAAGTGCCCGGGGCGGTACCAATTATAATTCGGGCTTTCTCACGCCTTTTTCCGGGGCCCTGCGGGTTGCCAGGGAAGGACGCTTTAAGCGGGTAGTGGTTTTTCTAACCGATGGATTGGGGGGTGGCGACCGCCGCCGTATCATACGCATGGCCAACGAAAAGGACATCACCGTTTATCCGGTAACCATTGGTATGCAGACCCCTTCGATATTGAAGGAGGTTGCCACCCATACAGGTGGCCGGTATTTTGGCAAGGTGGAGGATGTAGAGCGGGCCAGGGAGATCTACCAGGAGATCCTTCTGACGGCTCAATCCATAAAAGCCGGAACCCTTCGATGGAGAAGCCCCAACGGTTGTTCTGATCTGCTCCATACCACCTTTGAATACAAGGGTGAGCAGTTCAGGACCCGTTACCGTTTGTTGCCGGAACAACGGGTCAGCCTGGAGATCAAGCCCCGCCTGGTGCAACTCGATAAAAACGACAGCACATCTTCACGCAGGATACAGTTAAAAGCCGTGCATGCAGATTTTCGCCTTCAGCAACTGAGGATGGAACGACAAAGCGGCTTTTCTATACATACACCCCAGGCATTGCCATATACCATACCGGAAGATTCCACCGGGCATATCTCCATAACCCGGGGGGCCGGATCTGCCGGATCCGGTTATACCCCCATCGCTGTGGTCAATGATCGATGTCCGGATTACCACATCTATGCCAAAGCCGGCCCTTCCATCCAACCCCATGCTCTGAAAGTAATTCAGCCCAATGGAGGGGAGGTTTTTACTCCCGGTACAGAAACGCTTATCCGCTGGAAGGGCATAGCCAAGAGGGATCCTGTTCATATTTATCATTCCGGTGACGGCGGGAAAAAGTGGAACAGGATAACCAGCGGGAGTGGCATGAAGCATGCGTGGCAGGTTCCGGCAGATACCGGAAGCCGGCATCTGATTCGCATCGACCAGAATGGTTATGGCCCGTCAGCGGGCGGGATGGATCCTCTGCTGATGCCCGGAGGCCAGGAGTACAAAGCACATAATGCGCGTTTTATCCGCGGGGATGAATGGATCGTTACCCTGGAGGACGATCATACTCTGAAAATGTGGGAAGGAGAGACAGGCAATTTCATTCGTTCTTATCCTTTGCATAATGACTGGATTTATGATGTATCGATGAGCCCGGACGATGATTATCTGGTTACGGCCAGTGATGACGGCAGCGCTAAGGTGCTGGACCTCACCTCCGGAAAGGTGAGGAAAAAACTGCAGGTGAACAACTGGGGCATCAATCATGCCCTTTTCAGCCACGACGGCAAACAGGTGATCACTGCCGGGGATGACGGGGCCATCCGCTTCTGGAATGTCAACACAGGGGAACATCTTTACGGGATCCTGGCCCACCGGGGCTGGGTGATGGATATCGATCTGAGCCCCGATGGGACCCGGCTGGTATCGTCCGGCGATGATAAGCTCATTCGTATCTGGGATGTAAAAACCGGAAAGCACATCCGCACGCTCACCGGGCACCAAAGCTGGGTAAATGATGTGGAATATAGTCCCGACGGCACCAGGATCATCAGTGCATCCCATGACAGCACTTTCCGGATATGGAACGTTTCATCGCGCCGTCAGGTCAAGGTCATACGGGGGCATGACGGTAAGGTTTATTCGGCCAGTTACAGCCCCAGCGGCACCCGCATTGTAACGGCCAGCCGCGATGGTACCCTCAGGCTGTGGACGACAGATAATCAGGAACAAGGAGAAGGCATAGATCAGGTATCTGTTCTGCAAGCCCCTCCGGGCCAGTGGTATCATGAGGCTCATTTTGGTCCGGGCGGGCAGCGTGTCATTGCCGCTACCAGCAAGCGCCAGGTGAAGGTTTGGTTAGCCAGGAAAAGGGAGCCTTTTCAGCGTGATATATCGGATCAGCCTTTCCGGATCGTATCGCCCCAACCCCGTCTTCGCGATATCGCATTTGGCAGACATTTTGTAGGTAGAGCCCAGGATACCGCCATGAAAGGGTTCTTTAAAAATACCTCGCCTTATCCCATTCAAATTGAAGGCGTGAGTCTTAAGGGCAAAGACAAAAAGGATTTTCAGTTGATATCCCCCGGACAGGGCTTCACCCTGCCCTCTGGTGAGACAGCGCCCCTTGAGATGAGCTTCCGTGCCCGTTCGGTGGGCAACAAGGAGGTGGACATACACGTGGCTACCCCCACCGATACCCTTATGGCCCGGGCTACGGGAAGAGGTATGTTGCGAAGATACGACATCCCGCTCGAGAGGGTGCATATGGGACACCTGGAGCTGGGAGAAAACAGGGACTCTGCCTTTATGGTGCTGCGCAACAGGGGCAACAGTTCACTGAATCTGCATCATTTTGTGATCAGAGGGCCGGGTCGTGAATATTTCTCTCTCGAGCAACCCCTTGATCAGCAAACGGTATATCCCCACGGACGGCAAAAAGTAAAAGTGAGTTTCCATCCGGGCCGGAGGGGGCGCAGCAGTGCCCGCCTCTATTTCAAAGTGGACCGGTTGAGCCATTCCATTGATTTGCTGGGAGAGGGTCTGGCCCCCGATCAGATCATACTACAGGGACAGGTGCTCAGCAGAAAAGAAGACAAGCCGCTGTCTGCCAATGTTGCCTGTTATGACCTGAAGACCAACCGGCGCATCGACAGCGTGCATGCAGCCCGGAAAGGATCGTTCACCCTGCGGATCAACCCCGGCCGTACCTACCGGGTAACGGCAGATAGGGATCAGTACATGCCCGGAAGCATCAACGTCGATCTTACCGGGCCGCAGCAAAAGGATACCCTGAGACGTACCATATACCTCTCATCTATACAACCCGGTGCATCAGTCACCCTGAACAATATCTTTTTTGAATATGCCAAAGCCCGACTTACCGATGCCTCCCTCGGAGAGATCGAACAGGTGGCCCGTTTTCTCAAGAAAAATGAGTCTCTGCGTATTGAGATCGCCGGTCATACCGATAGCATCGGCACCCGGGCGGGTAACATGATCCTTTCACAGGAGCGGGCAAAAGCTGTGCGTACCCAGCTTATCAAGGAAGGTGTGGATCCCTCACGCATTCAGGCGAAGGGATATGGCGAGACCCGGCCCGTGGCCGGCAACCGCACCCCCGAAGGCCGGCAACGCAACCGACGGGTCGTGTTTACGATCCTGGAGAATTAGCTCCAGCGAAGTTTGACAGAGATCGACAGCGAGATCGACAGCGCTTAGCGCTGCGCTAAGCGCTGGAAATGTACGAAATCGGACATGGCTTGGGCGTTTAATATCTACAGACAGATCTTTAAACAAAATCCCGCTTTCGCTGTACTACATCCATATTAATTTGTAACTTCGTTTGGAAGCAACCAAACAATTTCTAATTCTCAAAATGTTTACATCATATGGACTATACAGTTAAGATTCTTGATATCAATCAAATCACCCACGATGTCAAGGAGTTTGTCACAGAAAAGCCAGAGGGGCTGACTTTTGAGCCCGGGCAGGCCACCGTGGTCTCCATCAACAAGGAAGGTTACCAGGATGAGAAACGGCCATTCACATTCACCTCGCTGAATGACGACAGGAACCTGGAGTTCACCATCAAGATCTACGAGGATTTGCAGGGGGTAACCGATGCCATGGACGATCTGAAGGTGGGCGATGAGTTGATCATCAACAGTCCCTGGGGAGCCATCCAGTATAAGGGGCCCGGTTATTTCATAGCCGGAGGTGCAGGCATCACGCCTTTTATCGCCATTCTTAGACAGCTCAAGAAGGACAACAAGGTGGACGACAACATGCTTTTGTTCTCCAACAAGACCCGGAAAGATATCATCCTGGAGGATGAGCTGAAGGATATCCTCGGCGACAATGCCATCTTCACCCTTACCCGTGAAGAAGTGCCCGGCTATTATCACGGCCGGATCGATGAGGCCTTCCTCAAGAGGCATGTAAAAGATTTCAGCCGCCCTTTCTATGTATGCGGCACCCCTGAGATGACCAAAGAGATCAATGATGTACTCGAGAAGATGGGAGCCCCCTCGGATTCCATCATCTTCGAAGGCAAATAAGTCCGATCCATCCAATGAGCGGTGGCATCGCGACGTGATGTGATCCCTCAGTAATCGATTGTAGCAGAATTAACAAGGGTATGGCCCAGCAGGCGGTCATACCCTTTTCGATGGTCGCGGTAATAAACACAGATCAGGTAATCATTCTCGGTTTGCTCGTGGTTGCCTGATATCCGGAAAGGATCGGTGTTGTTGCCGGAGCGGAACACATATTTATAATCATAGTATCCCTGCTTGAGAAAGAGCCGTTTCTGGTAGGTTTGCGACTGGCCGTCGTAACGCAGCCGGTTTTTTTCATTGTACTGCCAGTTGTTGAAATTCCCTGCCACATAATAATGTCCCTCCGGCTCAAAAGGCACACCCTTCAGGGTGAAATACACATATACATAGTCGGCCTCTAAGTTCGGGTCGTCCACCTTATCGCGGTCGATGCGGTAACGCCCGTTCACATCTTTTTTTACCTGGTAGGACTGGAAGGTTCGGTCTTTGTCGTCTTTGAGCTGGAAGTGGTAATTGTTGCGGGTGAAACGGATCTTTTGGATGTGTTCGGCCGCAAAGTCGGTGTTCTTAGAGTTGAAGTGGTGAAACTCATTGCCTCCCATAAAGGTGAGTTTCGGGTTCATCTGCCAGGAAAGGGTGTTGCCGCTTATGGAGGAGGGATTCAGGTTTTCCAGTATGCGTTCGCGGTGGTAATTTTGCTGGATGGAGAGGGTCAGGTTATTATAAGGATCCTGGATGTCAAAACCCCGTGCCTGCAGGGTGAGGTTCAGCTCCTGGTTGGGTTTCTCGCGGCTCATCCTGTTGATGCGGTCTACCTCTGCCCGGATGCGCACCTTGCTTTCGGAGATGCGAAAACGCCTTGTGAGTAGAGTATCAGAAGGACTGTAGTTCTTATATACATGCAGGATATAATTACCTGATTCGGTGGGACGCATCCTTTCATTGGGGATGTTGAGCCTGTAGTGGGTATAGGAGATCAGGGTGTTGAATGAGCTCTCGTGTTGATAGATCTCCCCGTTCTGCTGGCCGGATATGTAGTCGGAAGTGAACAGGTTGGAAGGTTCCCAGCTGGCATTGCAATGGATCAGCTGATAGGAATAGGTGGTGGTGCCCCCTTTCAGGTCGTCGAAGCGCAGGGTTACCTGTTCGCCCGAGTTCAGGGTTATCAGGGGTGGGGAGAGGGGCTCTCCCTTTTTGTGCATCTGAACGGTCTTGATCTGAGGGGCAAGGACCTTCTCCCTGATCGCCTGCCCCCGGGCCTGCAGGGAAAATAATACAGATCCGCACAGAATGATGGTGAAAAGCTTCATATGAGGCATGGATTGTTAAATTGTTGGATTGTTAAACTGCTAAATTGTTCAATGGTTCAAGGCTAAGGCTGAGGCTAAGGCTAAGGCTAAGGCTAAGGCTAAGGCTAAGGCCAAGAAAGAGACAGGGACTCAACCTTCAACGTTAAACATCCTAACTCTTACACCTAACTTTTAACTTTTTTTGGGTTGCTCAAATATAACAAATCCCTGCGGCTTGTGCGAATTTCTGCCTGTACTCTTCTCATCTTCCCCTTATCTCCATAACCCCCAAAACCTTCCACCTTTCAACCCTTTAACCATT
>JAGXLL010000112.1 GCA_018334675.1 Bacteroidales bacterium
TCATTCATGATTTTGTTGTTATAGGTGATGCAGGCATTCTTGATGATCTCATCATCAAAATTCAGATGGAGCTCGCCGTCTTCACCAATGATGAGGTTGAGAAAATTTACCAGGTTGTTGCCAAACATCTTGCTTGCATCGGCGGGTAGTTCGGAAGGATAATTGGAGTTTCCGATGATGGTGACTCCCTTGTGCATGATCTTTTGATTGTCCTGCGTCAACTCACAGTTGCCGCCGCTGGAAGCAGCCAGATCTATTACTACGGCACCGGACTTCATTTGCCCGACCGTGTCTTTTCTAAGGAGCAACGGGGCATCTTTTCCCGGTATCTGGGCCGTAGTGATAATCACATCCGACTTGATGGCATGATCATGGATCAACTGTTGTTGTTTCTTCTTGTAACCCGCGGATTGCTCTAGAGCATAACCGCCACTGTCCTGAGCATCCTGGGAGCCTTCCACCTCGATGAACTTGCCTCCCAAACTTTTTACCTCCTCTTTCACGGCGCTTCGCACATCAAAAGCTTCAACTACGGCTCCAAGCTTACGCGCGGTGGCAATGGCCTGCAATCCAGCCACTCCTGCTCCCAGGATAAGAACCCGGGCCGGACGTATCGTTCCGGCTGCTGTCATAAACATCGGGAAAAAACTGGGCAGGTGGTTGGCTGCGTCAAGCACGGCTTTATACCCGGCTGTGGTGGCCATGGAGGATAGCACATCCATCGACTGAGCCCGGGTAATGCGAGGTATCATATCCAGGCTGATGGTTGTGAGTCCGTGGCTGGCAGCATCCTGAACGATCTCCTTGTTGGTAAGCGGATTAATGAGCGACAGCAATACCTTACCCTGTCCCATAGAAGCCATCTCCTGCCTGGTGAAAGGATTGATCCGTATCAGGACCTCCGATTGAGCGATCACCTCCTCACCGCTTTGAATCTGAGCCCCAGCCTCCTCGTACTCCCGGTCGCTATAGAATGCGCCTTCTCCTGCACCCTGCTCGATCAGCAGGGTCGCATTCATTTTTCGAAGTTTCACAACATTTTCGGGCAATACAGCCACCCGCTTATCGCCCCCAACTTCTTTTAATATACCGATTTTCATGACGGATGCATCTTTTAATGTCAGCTTTTGAATTCATGATACTCATTCAGCCCAAAAACCCTACCCTGTTTTGTGTCATCGGTGAAACATTTCATTTGTTCATTTTGTTCAACTTTAAATAATGCATACTTTTACATCGACATAGGCTGTTCATGGCATTAAACATTGCCTGCCGATAATTGTCTTTATTAAAAAACTATAGCTGTCCGCCATGGATCGATTTACCTTTTTGGGGAACACCAGCATACAAACCATAGAAGAAATATACCAGCAGTATTTAAACAACCCGGATTCAGTCGATGAGACCTGGCGAAATTTCTTCAAGGGCTTTGAGTTTGCCCAAAAGCACTATCCTGTATCCTCCCGGGATGCCGAAGTATTCGACAAGGAATTCAGGGTGATCAACCTGATCGATGCCTACCGCAAGCGGGGGCATTTATTCACCAAGACCAACCCGGTGCGCAGTCGCCGGCAATACCGGCCAACGCTCGATCTTGAAAATTACGGTTTAAGTCAAGACGATCTGAACCAGGTTTTCCAGGCCGGAAACCGCATCGGCATCGGAGCAGCCCGATTAAGTGACATCATCGATCATCTTCAGCAAACCTACTGCCGTTCCATCGGAGCGGAATACATGTTCATACGCAAGCCCGAGATCACCTCCTGGCTGCAGGAACGGATGGAATCGAACCGCAACACGCCCCGGTTCAGTCCGGATGAACGCCGCCACATCTACAATCACCTAAAACATGCAGTAGGTTTTGAAAGTTATATTCATAAAAAATTCATCGGCCAGAAACGTTTCTCCCTTGAGGGAGCCGAATCGCTGGTGCCGGCTCTGGATGCCGTCATAGAAAGAGGCTCCGAACTGGGCATTGAGGAGTTTATCATCGGCATGTCGCACAGGGGAAGGTTGAATGTATTGGCTAACATACTTCAAAAGCCGGTTGAAAGCATCTTTGCCGAATTCATTGGAGAGCAGTACGATGAGAGCATCGCTCTTGGAGATGTCAAATACCACCTGGGTTACGGCAACAAAGTGAAAACCGATTCGGGCCGGGAGGTCATGCTGAACCTGGCTCCCAACCCTTCCCACCTGGAAGCGGTAGATCCGGTGGTGGAAGGGATTGCCAAGGCCAAGATATATAACAAGTACAACCACAATTATGACAAGCTGGCTCCGATCCTGATTCACGGAGATGCCGCCATTGCAGCCCAGGGTGTGGTATATGAAACCATTCAGATGTCTCAGCTGCCCGGTTACAGAACAGGCGGTACCATCCACCTGGTCATCAACAACCAGGTGGGATTTACCACCAATTACCTGGAAGGCCGGTCAAGCACCTATTCCACGGATGTGGGCAAAGTCATTAAATCACCCATCTTCCACGTTAACGGTGATGATGTGGAGGCACTGATCCTGACCATCCGCCTGGCTATGGAATACCGCCAGAAATTCCATACAGATGTGTTCATCGATCTGCTCTGCTACCGCAAATATGGACATAATGAAGGGGATGAGCCTCGCTTTACCCAGCCCCTGCTCTATAAAGCCATCAGCAAACATCCCAATCCCCGGGATATATACAGCGAACACCTGGTCCAAGAGGGGATCATGACCCGGGAAGCAATCCGCGAAAAAGAAAAACAATACAACCAATGGCTTGAGGAAAAACTGGAGCAGGCCCGGCAAAACAATAAGGTACATATCAAACAGTTTCTCCTGGAAGACTGGAAGGATTATATCCACCCCGATTATAAAGATTTCCCCGGTTCGGCCAAAACAAACATGAAACTGGAGAAGCTACGCGCCATTGCCGATAAGATCAACCAACTGCCTGAAGACATGAAATTCTTCAAAAAGGTGCATAAGCTGATCGGGGAACGGCAAAAGATGATCCGTGAAAACCGGCTGGACTGGGGAATGGCTGAGCTTCTGGCTTATGGCACACTGGTTGATGAAGGCTTTCCCGTGCGCATCAGCGGACAGGACACGGAAAGGGGTACTTTCTCTCACCGCCATTCCAGCCTTACCCTGGAAGATAAAGATGAAAAATACATACCCCTGAAACACATCAGTGAGGATCAGGCTGATTTTTATATCTTCAACTCTCCCTTATCGGAATTCGGAGTGCTGGGTTTTGAATACGGCTACTCACTGGCCACTCCCGAAGGATTGACAATATGGGAGGCCCAGTTTGGCGATTTCAATAATATGGCCCAGGCCATTATCGATCAATATATCAGTTCGGCCGAGGAGAAATGGGGACTGATGAACGGGATCACCCTGCTCCTGCCCCATGGCTATGAAGGACAGGGCCCGGAGCACTCCAGCGCCCGAATGGAGCGATTCCTGACCCTGAGCGTAAACAACAACATGCAGATCGTCAACGCAACCACTCCAGCCAATTTCTACCATCTTCTAAGAAGACAGGTTCATCGAAATTTCCGGGTTCCACTGATCATCTTTACCCCGAAAAGCCTGCTTCGACATAACCGGGCTGTTTCTTCCCTTGAAGAATTGGCAAATGGCAAATTCCAGGAGGTGATCGACGACCCGGATGTGGATACCGATCAGGTAAAACGGGTGGTATTCTGCAGTGGAAAGGTATACTATGACCTGCTGGAACGAAAGGAACACTTTGATGCCAAAGATATTGCACTGATCCGGCTGGAACAGTTGTATCCCTTCCCCAGTGAGAGCGTGGAAACGCTGATCAGTAAATACGGCAATGCCATCAGATGGCTATGGGTACAAGAGGAGCCGGAAAATATGGGCGCCTGGAAATACATCCGCGATCAACTACAACATATTGACATACATGGTATTACAAGACAATCCAGTGCCAGCCCGGCAGTTGGATTATACAGCCTTCATCAGATCGAACAAAACGAAATACTGGGTAAGGTATTCCGCAAATGTACCTGCGAATTGAATTACAAATATTGTAACCTGGATTGCGAAGTAGGTAGCCACCGCAAAAAGGTCAAACAACAAAATCATATTAAATCATAAACCATGATCGAAGTTAAGATACCGAGTCCCGGAGAATCAATCACAGAAGTTGAAATAGCCGACTGGTTGGTGGAAAACGGGGACTATGTTGAAAAAGATCAGGAAATAGCCGAAATAGAATCCGATAAAGCCACCCTTCCGCTTGTAGCCGGGGAAAGTGGCACCATAGAGATCCTCGCTCAGGAAGGGGATACCATTAAGGTTGGAGAAACAGCCTGCCGGATCGATACCTCCGCCCAGGCACAAGAAAAAAGCGAAAAGGAAGCTGCCTCTCCTGATGCCGGGCATCAGAGCAAAACACAAACTCCGACACCTGCTTCAGACGAAGAAAAGAGTGAGGCAGGAGAAACAAAAGATACCACCAGGCAGAAATCCCACGAATCAAATGATACCAATGCACTCGCCGGTAAGGATTATTCCGGTGTGGCTCAGGAAAAAGAACCTCATGAAAAAGTAGCCCATGAGCAAGTCTCCCATCAGCAAACATCCCACGAAGAAGAGGGTTCTACAGATCAACAGCATGCTAAGGCCACTCCTGTAGCCCGGAAAATGATGGAAGAGCACGACCTGTCCATCGATGATGTGCTGAAGGGATTGCGGCGGATAACGAAAAAGGACGTATCCCGGGCCATCGAAGAATTGAACAATGGAGGCGATCGGGGTCCGGCAACCCAACAAGGATCATCGATCCAAAAAACCCGCGCCAGTAGGGAAGAAGACAGAGAAAAAATCAGCCGGCTGCGTCGCAAGCTTAGCGAGCGCCTGGTATCGGTGAAGAATGAGACTGCCATGCTCACCACCTTCAATGAAGTAGATATGTCAGAAGTGATGGCCCTTCGCAAGCAATACCAAAAAGCTTTCCAGGAAAAACACGGCATCAAGCTGGGACTGATGCCGTTCTTCATTAAGGCTTCCGCCCTGGCCCTGCAGGTCTATCCCAACGTGAACTCGATGATCGACGGCGATGAAGTGGTTTATCCCCGGTATGCCGACATAGGCATTGCCGTGCAAACACCCAAAGGATTGATGGTTCCGGTGATCAGAAATGCTGAAAGCCTCTCCCTGGCCGAGCTGGAACATCAGGTGAAAAAATTCGGGGAAAAAGGACAAAGCAACCGCATTAGCATCGATGAGATGCAGGGAGGAACCTTCAGCATCACCAACGGTGGAGTTTTTGGATCGCTGCTGTCCACCCCCATCATCAATCCCCCTCAATCGGCCATCCTGGGTATGCACACCATCCAGGAACGTCCGGTGGCCGTGGACGGCAAAGTAGAGATCCGCCCGATGATGTACATCGCCCTCTCCTACGACCACCGTACCATCGATGGCAAAGATTCGGTAAGTTTTTTAATGAAGATCAGGGAGCTGATCGAGCAACCCCGAAACATGCTGCTGCCGCATGGCAACGCCGACAGGCAGCTGCTGGGTATTTAAAGCCGAACCCCGATGGTCCTTTCCAGGATGATCTTCTGCTCTTCCTTCGATTCATGTTGTATGCGGGTCAGAAGGATGACCAAAGCATATGGCCAGCAAAACATAGCCCAGGTAAATCCAAAGCGACCTGTATCAGGAATGGCCCTCATCCAAATGGGTGTATTCCCTGGTATTTTGGATGCCTCAGCTTCTTCTGGTCAAAAACAGATATACAGATAATTTTCGAATAAACTCCTGTTCTACACATTTTCCGGCCTTCTGATTTTCATATACCAATTAAATTTGTATTTTTGAACAAAACTCGTGTTTTAGATGATCAAATTTCCCCATTACCAACAACACGATGCCCTGGATTGTGGTCCTGCC